>JBNJEI010000111.1:0-2612 GCA_051745755.1 Fibrobacterota bacterium | reverse complement strand
TACAACCAGCCTTATAATTAAACACAAAAAAGTTGAACCCTACCACGAGAAACCAAAACTAAGCGTATGGTGGTGTTGCCCCGAGCGAATCTGGTCCTCCCCATCCCTGGCTATGACAGATCCATCATACCATATTCTGATATTGGATGATGCATTATACGTATTGGGCCCATGAATAAACTCACGGAAATGGGCGCGATTGTATCCCACACCCCATCCCACAGAAAACTCGGAACGGCCACCCCACTTATCATACATATACCCGCTGCGCAGTGCCGCAAAGGGTGTCACCTTCAATTGAGATCCCCAACTGCGAACAGGATCAATGTCCAGACTGCCAGCATACAGTGGTGTATCGCTTTCATAGGTTAAAAGAAGATCTACTACGCGGTTGAAGGTCGTTCGCATTCCAATACCGCTGCGCAGAGTCCGGGGAATAGGATATTGATATTCCTCAGAATCTGAATATGAGACAGAATCACCAATATTTGCAAGGGTCACTCCCGCAGAGGGGGTGAAGCGTACTCCCCGGGGAAGATCGAAATGATACTGCCCGCGAAGACCGAAATCAAAGGCAGCTCCCCGTGCCTCAGCGGAGTCTTTTTCAAAAATAGATGTAAAGTGCTTCACCGTTATTCCTGCGCCGATATACTCCTTCCATGCCCCAGAGAGGGTATATCCCATGGCCCATTCATAGGAACGGGACGTTCTGTCCTCCTCATGGTGGGTTACCTCGCCGAAGTGCAAAAAATTGTTCCATATACTGAATGCGGCATCTATGGAGGGAAAGAGCTGAGGTACGGCATAGGAAACAGCACCGGCGCTATGCCATAAATCGCGTAATCCCAAGTGGCGCAGGAGAGGCTCAAACCCTGCTTCCATAAGTATCGTAAGGTTTTGTTCCCGGTGAAGAAACGCCGGATGTGCAGGATTATAAAAAACAGAACTGAGGTTTTCAGAAAAAGCTACCCCCGTCTCTCCCATCCCTGCACTTGCCGCACCGATAGGGAATTCAAGTGTTATTACGGAGGCCATTCCGGGGGCACTGCTGACTATTTGTATGTGGAGAAAACAGCATATGAGAAGTTTCATAAAAAGGTGCTTCATTGATGCTCCATTGCAGGTGATTATTTCAATATACTTTTGTAGTAACGAATTAATCAAAAATTTCACTCCTCTCAAAGGCGAACATTTTTTTTATTATCAAAAACAGAACAAAAAATTACACTGTTTACAAAATCACCCGCCCGGTGTATATTACAGATGAATGGATTAATCTCCATTTTGTGAATGTGTGTGATGATGAGATTCAGCCCACCGCAACGGCGGGCTGAGAAGAGGCGGCTATAAGCCGCCTCTTTTACTATCCCCCACCACCGGACCCGCCACCCCTGTCATTTCGTTTTGCCTGGTAGTGCCCATTGGCCCATCTGCAGTAAATGACCGTGAGAAAGATCCCGTCATTTTCTCACACCGGGATCAGAATTTTCCATTGAAGGCTGTGCTCCAAATCGTTTTACGGTACATCCGGAGAAATCGGTGTCCGGGATTTTTTCATACATGGTGCGTGCCGCAGTAATTTCGACCTCTGCAGCATCCACAGCACGGGACGTCACCACCACCAAAGACGCTTTATGTTTTCAATACCCGGAAATGTTTCAATGCCGGTGATACATATGCTATTTTATTGAAAAGTGCACGGAGGTTATATGCATTATAAAACAGATGATGTCAATATTGAAGAAATAAAGGAACTCCTTCCCCCCGTAGCGGTTATTGAAAAATATCCCGCCGGGGAAGAAACGGAAGATCTCATTTATCATACGCGCAATGCTGTTCACCGCATACTGCACAACAAAGACACCCGCCTTCTGGTGATCGTCGGCCCCTGCTCCATTCACGACCCGGAAGCCGCCCTGGCCTATGCCGCAAAACTGGAGCCCCTGCGGAGAAAATACCGGGATCATATGGAAATCCTGATGCGTGTCTATTTTGAAAAACCCCGCACGTCCATTGGGTGGAAGGGCCTGATCAACGACCCGTACCACGACAACAGCTTTCAGATAAACGACGGCCTGCGTATGGGACGGAAGCTGTTACTGGATCTCAATGCCATGGGCATGCCCTGTGCCGTGGAATATCTTGACATGATTTCCCCGCAGTATATTGCAGACCTTATCAGCTGGGGTGCCATCGGTGCACGAACCACGGAATCACAGGTACACCGTGAGCTTGCTTCGGGCCTGTCATGCCCCGTGGGGTTTAAAAACGGAACCGACGGCACCATTCAGACCGCCCTTGATGCCATTAAGGCCGCACGGTCGTCGCATCACTTCCTCTCTGTAACCAAATACGGACATTCCGCCATCGTTTCAACAAAAGGAAATCCCGACTGCCATATTATCCTCAGGGGAGGAAAAGACAGCCCGAATTACGATGCAGACACTATTCGTGCCGTACGGAAAAATCTGACCCGAGCTCAGCTCCCGGAAAAAATAATGGTGGACCTCAGTCACGGAAACAGTCGCAAGGACTTTAAAAAACAACTGCAGGTCGGTGACGATATTGCCCGGCAGCTTGAAGGCGGGGAGGATGCGATACTGGGCGTCATG
>JBNJEI010000110.1:0-3145 GCA_051745755.1 Fibrobacterota bacterium | reverse complement strand
CCTGGGCATTTTTATTGGTCTTCTGGGCTATCTCGTGGGCCTTTGCACCGTTTTCCGCGTTCTTTTTTGCCTGAGAACCGATTTCCGTAACGGAGGAATGTATCTCTTCAAGATTAGCCGCCGAGCTTGTAGCTCCTTCACTGAGATCCTGAGAAGCTTCAGATATCTGGGCGGAGCCGCTGTTTACCTGTGCCACCGCCGTGGTAATTCTTCCAAGAGCTGTGCGTACCTGCAACACCATATCATTCATGGCATGGGCGAGTTCGTCCCGGGGAGAGCGTTCTTCAATCCTGACCGACCAGTCTCCACGTGAAATTTCATGGGCCTGAGACACAATGGTTCGCTGAGAAACAACTATCCCCTTCACAGCATCGGCAAATTCCTGCATATCCGTAGTCCGCGAAGCTGAGGAGAAAGCTCTTTCAAGATCCATTGAAAGATCCCCTTCATCAGAGAGATTACGCAATATTGATACACCACTTCGAATTGGCCGGATAACAATCTTTTTGAGCAAGTGATAGAGTGCTCCGATAACAATAATAAGGATGCCGCTAAACACAAAACTGAATAAAACCTTCTGCCGGCGCGATGTTTGCTCCAGGCGATTACGGGCCTGCGTCTGCAGATTATCCCGGCGATGAGTGGAGAAAAAAATCTGAACGCTTCCCAAATTAAGTTCTACCCCAAGCTGTTCAGGATCAGTTTTAATATCTTTACGGAAAAGGATGTATTCCATAGTATCATTCGTCTCTTCAGCAGACAATGAAAGCAGCTTTGAATCCGTCGTATCAAGAAATTCCACCTTTGCCACATCATCATCTTGAAGAAGCTCAGAGGCATAGGTGCGCAAAGTATATTGATCCATACTCATCATTGCAACAGGAGATATTTGAGAAATCAGGGATGCCAGCAGTTCCCCTTTTTCTTCATATGATTGGGTAATCAGCTCCATTTCCCGATCCATAGCAGCTTCAAGACGGTTTTGATTAAACATAATTATGGCAATAAAAAGCGCAGCAAAAACCACCAGGATGACTCCGCATATGTAAAGTAAAAATTTTTGATGCAATGACATCGCCTGATTTCTCAAAATAAGCCTCCTTGGTTATTCCACTTCGATAATCTTAACACGGTCATCTGCCTGATCGGCCGGAATATACCCAATAGCACCGGGAACCGTATTCACCATACCCATAACCGCATCAACGCTGTTTTGTACCATGGGAGCAGTGCCTTCGCCACGTATCTGGCGATCCACCCAGTCCTGCTGATATTCACCTGGACTCTGCCGCATGATATCTTCCATAAAAGACTGGGAAATTGGAGAATCAAGTTTATAATTTATGGGCACCGCCCGTTTCCCATCTATATCAGAGGCCCGCCCGGTATAATACCGCCGAAGCATAGCGGAATTAATACTTTCCATGGAATTAGCCGGATTAACTATGACAACATACTCCGCTCCGAAAACCGAAAACACACACAGTAGAATCATTATAACGTATTTCATACATAGTCTCCTTAATAGGCAACAGTAAACTGAAGATTAAATATGCCGAGATTCATTTTATCATTATCACTCTCTGAATTTACTTCCCGTGAGAAATCCAGATGTGCATACTGCAGCTTTATATTGCTCCGTCCGAAAACACTGGTATTAACGCCAATAATAACGGACTGGAGCTGATCAGCAAACCCGCCGGAAAAGATCCCATGATCATAGAAGTCGTTCACTGTCCGCCCGGAGTATACCACGGCATTAGCCATTGGATTATCATCGTATTCAAAAAGGTTGTCTGCCCGAATCATCTCTACCAGAGAATAGGGCATTATGGACAGGTTATCATTGATACGAAAATTATATCCACCAAGAAGATAGGTGCCGAAGATACGTGATTCCTCATCATTATTCAGCTGATTTTTGAGAAGATTGTAATTAAACTCACTCTGTAGCAGAATGTTTTTAAATTCAAATTTCACATCCGCTCCCACTGCGTGCTCACGGGCCTGTTTTTTCATTTCCGTGTAAGCATTAACGCTACCGTCAGGAATAAAAACAGGGTTGCCGTCATCACCGATAACAGGGTTGCCATCAGGACCAATCAGAAAATCACCCTGTATGTCAGCCCATTGTTCTTCTGCACGGTCAATGCCGGTATACCCCGACACCCCAAATTCAAAACCATCTCCCCAGTCCATGGAACGAAACTTAACATTCCCACCAACTGAAACATCACGAATATCGTCAATGGCCTGAACATCACGTCCGGAGGAGATGTAAATCTTGTAATCCAGATCATACATATCCAGATACGTTCTCCCGTAATACATCACACCGGTTTGTGATGTGGGAAAAACCTCAACAATACCTGTGCTGTAGGGCTGAACTCCGGTAATTATAACGGGAGAGCCGTGATCCACATTCCAAATACCCACGGGGGTAATAAATTTACCAATTCTGAAATTGGAGTACTGAGAAAGGTTATACTCCATCCATGCCCGCTGAAGGGTCATATTAATTACCGGCTCTTCTCCCGAACCGGACAGCATAAGTTTTACCCGGTTCTCATCCACATGAGGATTATCTGCATCAATAACGTTACCATCTACGACATACCGTCTACCAGGACTGAAATTACCATCCGGCTGCCAGTGAAAACCCAATTCCGTAAGAACCCGCATATTCTCGTTGGGAGAATAATCAAAATATTTATGCAGTTTGCTTTGACGAAACCGAAGGGAATTATCCATAGATTCGAGCAAAAGAGGGTTGTCATCATCTATGACAAAACGTGTAGCCTCCACATCAAGAAAACCGTAAATAGCACCTTCATGAGCAGACACCGAAAAAACTGCGACCATACTCAACAGGACACTGGGTAAAAATGTTTTACATAGCTTCATATATCACTCCTGGAATAAATACAACAAAATTAACTATTCATCATTACAATTCTAATATAGCAGTAATAAAAAACAAGTTTTTTTTCACACCAAAAAAGGAGCGGCACACACCGCTCCCTGTAATTGCCGAAAAAACAAAGTTTTACGATAACTTAAATTTTTCCACCAGGGCCTTCAACTCTTCTGCCTGAGAGGATAATTCCTCCGCAGCGGAGGCCGTTTCCTCAGAGCTTGCGGCATT
>JBNJEI010000109.1:0-3207 GCA_051745755.1 Fibrobacterota bacterium | reverse complement strand
TCTGCTTCTTTGAAGATTCTATTCAGGGTACTCACATGACCATATCCCACGGAATGAGCAATTTCAAAAATCTTTTTGTCTGTTCCCCGCAGAAGCCGCTTTGCTTCATGTAAGCGCAATTCCGTCATATACTGCTTGAATGTTCGTCGGTATACCCGCGAAAGTTCTCTTCGGATTTTTGACAGGGGGATACCGGTTTCCCTGTTTATGTCACCAATGCAAAAACCTTCTGTACTGAAATTGGAATTGATATATTCCTCAATGAGGTCTATGTCTGAAACATGGTCTGAATATTTTTGTTCCTGTGCAAATTGAATCGGTGGTTTCATACCAAAGAAGAATACAGGATATGCCAGGGGTATGGACAGTATACACAGCACACCCAATACAATTCCCCAGGTAAAGGGATTATGGATAAAAGAAACAGAGGCAATGTCTATGGTGAGCAGACTGTCCTTGGGAGCATAGGGATGATTCTGTACTCCAATCTGAATAACCCTGGATACATCAGGGTCTGCGGGAAAGTCCTGCTCTTTCATTCCTCTTTCATTATACCACCAGTCCGGTGTTCTCATTTCCCTGAGTGGAAACCGGTAGACTGATGTACCTTTTTTCACTTCAATATCCTTTGTGACAAGACGATAGGTCAGGGGCGTATCCATGGTGGTATAGCCCTCCTCAAAAACATTCAGAAAAAAGGTAAAATCAGTTGAAACAAAACTGTTCACCCCTATTTCCACCACTCCATACCGGGATAATGATATCAGACTTCCGTCTTCCGGTTCAAGGAAAAATCCGGAATAGGGATACAGGCGATTATCCGCAAGCCTGAAGGTATGGAGTACCCGCTCTTTTTCAAACTCAGAGGCAATAATTCTGCTGGTACTTGAATCTATGTACATATAATCGTTGTAGACGGTGCTTTCCAGGGACTCATCTGAGAAATCAATATCTTTTCTGTCAGTGAGAACTGATATATATACAGAGACAGCCACAGCAATTACCAGCATCACAAAAACAGTCAGTGCTCTTTTCGGTTTATGAAACATAGTCGCCCCTGCTGATGTATCAGGTAGTAGTATATAACCCTACCATTAAAACATCACTCCGGCAATAAAAAACGGTTTCCTGCTTCTCCCCAAAAAAAGCTCTACTGAGTACTCCGGCTTTTGCTCACATCCCCCTATCACCACAAAGCCATACTGCAGTGCCGGCGTAACGCTCCGTAAACAGCACCCAGTCAGTGTACAGCAGCAGAGCCCGTCACACCATGCTCACCGATGCCGGTATACTGTGACACTATACCGCATTTTCATACAGTACACCGACTTTGAGGAATGGGGAACCATGGATATGAGTGAATACTTCGACAAAAGTACAGCAGTAAGACTACATCAAGCACCGGTACATTAATAGATGCACGCATGTAAAAAACTGTGTATATACTAAATCACAGAGGAGAAATGCCTTCTACAGCAGTAACCCAGGCATTAAATACGGGACATGCCGCCCGCATCGAATCAACACCAATTCTTTCAGCAATCGGAATACCTGTGGTAATTTTTTTAAATGCCCCATCCTCCACCAATGTATTCAATCGTTTGGACGGTGCCGTATCGGGACTGTTGTTTATCGCTTCAGGCTCACCATATTTCATAAGAACCGCATCGATGGTACTTTTCTTACTATGTAATTGCGATGCAAGAATTTAGCTGTCACTAAAGAGGAGTGCTTCAAATTCATGAACCGCCATATAGGGAATAAAACGGGATTTGGCCCGGTACGGGGAAAAATGCCTGATGACCTCTCTACGGGCTGCATCATTTAAAACAGCTGCAATATCCTTTGGTGCCTGCTTTCCTGTAGCCGTAGCAAGATCCGGCCAATCTGAAGTACCGTAATAATCAAAAAAAGTGGTCACAAAGGTATCGGAACGTTGTTTAAGAAATTTGCCTACCTCCTTAATCACTCGGGAAAATGTAACTGCGCCACCCTTTTGCCCGGGTTTTGAGAGTTCTGTGGCATGCATGTATATCTGATTCATCGCTAAATAGGGTGATAACACACGGTCAATAAAAATCTTTTCTGTTCGACCCTCAACGATGGCAAAAACCTCAACATTATTATTCATATACCGGACCTCCGGCAATGACATCCTTTTTCCAGAGTTCACCCACAGAGAAATCTTCCAGCCATTCAGAAAAGGCTTCTTCCTTCAACCGTTTAAATGTAGAAGCTCCCTTCTCACGGCTTACAACAACAATATCATTGATAGTAAACTGATCGATAAGGGCCGGGGACTGAGTCGCTGCAATAACCTGTGTTCTTTCTGCCGCAGCCTCTATCAGCTCAGCCAGCACGACAATCGCCGACGGATGCAGGCCCAGTTCCGGTTCATCAATGATAATAATTGAAGGGGGATTCGGTTGGAGAAGCGCCGTAGCAAGGCAGATAAAGCGAATTGACCCATCGGAGAGATGATAGGGCTGCATGGGGTAATCCGAACCTTTCTGCTGCCAGGTCAACTTAACTTTTTCCTTCTCTCCCCGTGGGACTACATCAAGACGAAAATCCTCAAAAAAGGGTATTACCAGACGTACGGCATTCACAATATCCCTGTAATACCGTTCGTATTCCGGCCGCACCCGTAGTCCGCGCAGAAAGGGGGCGATATTGGCAGCATCAGCTCTGAGAACATCTCTGTCCTCCACAATTTCCGATCGGCGCATGGGAGCATTGCGTCCCGTATCATGGAAATGATAAACCTGCCATTTTGCTATTGCATCATACACAAAATGTCCAACCCCGTTCCATCTTCCATCAGATGATTTCTCATTCTTTTCATCCTGTAATCTGCTTTCCTGGGAGGATGGTCCGTATGACCGCCAGGAGGTAGTGGAGTATTTACGCTCTTCATCCAAAATAAACGTCTCATCAACAGTGGGAGTCATGGTAACACGATAGCTGTTCGCCCCTTTGGCAGATGCAGAACGTGATTTGAAGCGAAACTCCGCAAAAAGCTCACCGGTCTCTTTCGGACCATTATGGAGAAAATCATCGGCACCACCCCGCATCTCAATAAAGCGGGAAAAACTCCCCCGGGCCATGGACCACAGCATCATAAAAATCTCAACAAAATTGCTTTTCCCCGCTCCATTTCCGCCAATTAAGATGGTGAGGGGCTTCAATTCAAAATCTTCAAGATTC
>JBNJEI010000108.1:0-3406 GCA_051745755.1 Fibrobacterota bacterium | reverse complement strand
ATGCCGTTTTCCCGTAGTTTTTCTGAGATGTTTTCTATTCGTTTCTGAGAAAGAGCAGTAAATTCACTGTCCGCAGTATCAAAGGTGTAGCCGGTCAGATGAATGCCCAGGGAATCATTGTCCTGTGTAATTGAGAGCGCCCGTGAGGAAAGCGTATCAATGTTCTCCTGTGCCTGTGCAGAAAGCCGGGCGGAATCGGCATCAAAATAAATTTCGCCGAGCAATGTTTCCCCCATACTGATTGTATACAGAATAATAAGCAGTATAATACTTTTCATATAACAGCCCCGTGTAGTTTCTTATGTATTTGTAAGAATATCATGAAACGGCTGTTTTTAAAAGAAAAAACTTACATTTTCAGCATGAAATATGCCGCAGGGGGAAAAGAAGGAAGGAACAATTTCAGTTCCTTCCATCAGGAATTACATATTTTTAATTATTTCGTCTCCAAAACCTGAGCAGGAGACCTTCACAGCATTATCCATGAGCCGTTCAAAATCGTAGGTAACCCGTTTGGATGCAATGGCGCCCTCAACTCCTTTGTTGATAAGGTCGGCAGCCGTGTCCCAGCCCATATAGCGAAGCATTATCTCCGAAGAAAGGATTACAGATGAGGGATTGACCACATCCTTATCGGTATACTTGGGTGCCGTGCCGTGGGTGGCTTCAAAAAGCCCTCTGCCGGAGTCATAATTGATATTGGCTCCCGGGGCAATACCGATACCGCCAACCTGCGCAGCGAGAGCATCGGACACATAGTCGCCGTTGAGATTGAGCGTGGCTATGACATCATATTCCCGGGGACGGGTCAATATCTGCTGAAGAAAAGCATCGGCGATGGCATCCTTGACAATTATCTCGCGGCCGTTGCGGGTGATCTTCTGCCAGGGACCGCCGTCCAGATCTGTGCTGCCGAATTCTTCCTTTGCAACCTCATAGCCCCAGTCGCGGAAGCTTCCCTCGGTAAACTTCATAATATTTCCCTTATGAACAAGAGTGACGGAATCACGTCCCTTGTCTATGGCATATTCTATGGCGGCCCGAACGATGCGGCGGGTTCCTTCCTTTGAGACGGGCTTTATGCCGAGACCGCTGGAATCGGGGAAGCGGATTTTTTTGTAGCGGTCGGGAAAATTGTCCTGAAGCAGGGCTTTAAATTGTTCCGTGTCTTCACTGCCGTTTTGAAATTCGATTCCCGCGTAGATATCCTCTGTGTTTTCACGAAAGACAACCATGTCGATATCTTCCGGCCGTTTTACCGGTGAAGGAACCCCGGTGAAATATTTTACCGGACGGAGGCAGGTGTAGAGATCAAGCTGTTGCCGCAGGGCAACATTCAGAGAGCGTATGCCGCCGCCCACGGGAGTTGTAAGCGGGCCTTTGATGGCAATATGATACTCTTTTATGGCGTCAACTGTTTCCTCCGGAAGCCATTCACCAGTTGAGTCATAGGCTTTCTGTCCCGCCAGAATTTCTTTCCAGACAATGGACTTTTCATTGTTGTATGCCTTTGATACAGCAGCGTCAATTACTTTCTTTGCAGCCTTCCATATGTCCGGCCCCACGCCGTCTCCGATAATGAAAGGGATGGTTGGAGTGTTCGGTACTTCCATGGAACCGTTTCGTACTACAATTTTATCAGCCATTTATTCTCCTTTATTAAAATAATCCAGTATTTCTTTGTGAAATCTGCCGTTTGATACGACATAGGAAGACCCATATATGGAGGCATCTCCAAAAATATCCGTTGCCACACCGCCCGCTTCCTCAATAATAATTGCAGCGGGAGCCCGGTCCCAGGGGAAATCGATCAGACCCACACAGAGATCAAGCTTTCCCGATGCGACCGCCATATAGCTGTAGGCATCCATAAACCCGTAGGTATAGTCAATATCCCGGGAGAGTCTGAGAAGGGTTTCCCCCCGTGTATCCGGGTAGGTTTCCGTCAGGCCCAGGAAGGCACCCATGGCCTTTGAAATGTTCGGGGTGGAGGATACCTGTACGGGTGCGCCGTTGCAGTATGCTCCCGATCCGCGGGCGGCATAATAGCACTCTCCCAGGGCGGGAAGGTTGACTACCCCCGCGACAATTCTGCCCGCATCCTCCAGGGCAATAAGGGTGCTGAAGGTGGGAATTCCCCGTATGTAGGGGCGGGTTCCGTCAATGGGATCAACAATCCACTTTCGTTGGTTTGATCCGCTCTTTTCTCCGCCTTCCTCTCCCAGAAATCCATCCTGGGGGTAGGCGGCGCAGATTGCATCCCTGATCATTTTTTCAGAATTTTCATCAACCTCAGTGACAGGGGATCGGTCGCTTTTGAGGCTGATGGAGGAGATGTTTTTCTGTTCTTTCAGCTGGTAGGTTCCTACTTCCACTGCTATGTTTTTGGCCAGTTTCAGTTCATCGGCATAGGTGTTCACTGCGCCTCCGATTCTTTTACATACTCGATTATATCCTGAGGCACCGTACGTGAATTGGATTGTGTGGGGAAATTGCCGTTTTTTACGTCCCGCACGTAGCGGGTATAGGCCCGTTGTATTTCATCTCCTGCCGGCGCAAAAAGATGGGAGTGGCGGTAGATTTTTTCAGAAATGCCGCAGATATCAAGGCACACCTGTACTTCCCCCGCACAGTGAGGGCCTGAGCCGATTCCAATGGTGGGCACCGTAGAATGTTCGGTGATAAATTCTGCAAGATTTGCGGGCAGAAGCTCAAGTATGAGATACTCTCCGCCGTAATATTCCACCTGCCGGGCAAAACGGTATAACTCTTTGGCACGTTCCGGGGTGGCGCCCTGCAGGGATGGAGTAAGCCAGGCTGTCTGCGGTGTGAAGCCAATATGACCGCAGAAGGGGATGTTCTTTGCCCGCAAAAGCTTAAGATGTTCCTCTTTATTGTCTTCTACTTCAATTTTTACCGCATCGGCTCCGCAGTCGAGAAGCATTTCGGCATCCCTCAGGCAGAGATCAGGGCTGTACAGGGATTGAAAGGGGAGATCAGCTATGATATATGTGTGTAACGCTCCGCGGCGTACTGCGCGGGTATGATGGAGCATATCCTCAATGGTAACGTCCCGTACGGTTTCATAGCCCAGTATATTCGTACCCAGACTGTCACCGACAAGAATGCAGTCTATTCCGGCTTTCTCCGCATATCGGGCCCCGGGATAATCGTAGGCAGTAAGCATTGCTGTGCGGGTGGCGGGATAATTTAAATTTTTCATATAAAATCCTGTTTGTTTTCCCCTGAAAAATAATATATTGTTGAGAACAAAGAATATCTCATCTAATATATCTTTAATTGCAGGAGGATTTACGATGGCCGGTTCAGTAAACAAGGTAATACTCATAGGTAATCTCGGAGCGGATCCGGAGCTTCGCAGAACACCCAACGGTGTGGCGGTGAC
>JBNJEI010000107.1:0-3932 GCA_051745755.1 Fibrobacterota bacterium | reverse complement strand
TGAACATTATTTTCATAGGAGAAGAGATTGCACGTATTGAATTTCTCCATTTCAGAAAAAAGCCACTCCTGTGTCCCCCGCTTTTGCGCCTCTGCAATAATTTTTTTTGTAATGGACACCAGATACCGGACATCATCGGCGGCATAGTATAATTGTGCCTCTTTTAAAGGACGGGCAAGCCAGTCCGTTCTGGTCTGAGTTTTTGAAAGACGGATACCTTCATATTTAAAAACCAGTTTTTCCAGAGAAAGGCTTTCGGCTTCGCCGGTCATGGCGGCCCCCAGCTGCGTATCAAAAACTCCGGCAGTCTGAACTTTCATATGATAATTTATAATGGATACATCCTGCGATGCATCATGGAAAATCTTTGTCACCGCCTCATCTGCGAATATATCCCGCAACACATCCCATGTATCAATGGCGGGATAGTCGATGATAAACACCCGTTCTCCCGCCGCAATCTGTATAATACCCAGGAGGGGGAAATAGGTCCTCGTCCAGACAAATTCCGTATCCACGGCAAGCCATTTCTCGTTTTTTATCTCTCCACACACCTGTACCAGATGTGGGTAATCACAAATATATTCGATCAATATCTCTCCTGCTATAGCTGATTTTGCAACGCCTGTTTTTCTTCCTCGGCTTCCTGATACAGCGGCAGATACTGCCTATCTTCCATAAGCTGCGTAAGAGTGTCCCATTGATTGTAGGCGGAAAGGATGTCCCGTTGGGATCGGGTCTGCTCTGCTATGCGTGTACTTGCCCGGGATATCTGGTGCCGTACCTGAATCTTAAACTCCCGGTCACTTTGCAAAAGCGCCGGCGTAGCCAGTGCATCTCGGAGAACCCAGATAGCACGCTGGTACTCACCCTGTTCTGCCAGATATGTCCCTTTGTCGTAGATATATTCCCCGTCACTGATGAAGTTGTTGCTGTAGTAGGAATAACTTTCTTCTCCCAGGGCAATGGTTGCCCGGTGATTGCGCACACGGATACCGGTCCGCGCCTTCATATGAAGGGGGAGATTCTCAATCACCTCCCGCAAAACCTGATACTCTCCGTCACTGTCCAGCTTAGAAATAATGGCCGACGTATCACGGGTATTATAGAGAGAAAGCAGACTGTCAAGAATGGGGTTGTATACTGCCTGACGTTCACCGGTTTCGGTGCGGCGGCGACGTGAAACACGCGTATTTTCACCCCGGGGGGACGGGCGTTCCTGTCGGGTATGCAAAAATATCACGCCGAGACTCACTATAAACGCAATGGTAACAGCCCCGAGAATAAAGCCCTGAATAGTGGTAAAAAAACGTCCGCCGTGGGAAATCTTTTCTTTGATACCCTTGATAGTTGAACGGCTTTCTATCTCTTCACCGTTGATAAAACTGCGCACTATGCTTTCGGGGCGACGGTCTTCGATTTTTCTGTACATCGATTCCAGAGATGAGATAATGGTCTTAACCGAGGAGGGACGGGAAGAGGGATTGATACTCATGCAGGATTCAACCAGATTGCTTAAAAGAGCGGGTACCTTCGGTCGTTTTTTTGCGATTTTTGTATAGTGATTCTGGACCCGCTGCTTTACCAGGCGGGCAACATGCTTTTCGGGAAATGCCTTTTCCCCCGTAATCATTTCATACATAATACAGCCAAAGGAGTAGATATCTGAGCGATGGTCCACAATACCATCCCCAAGCTGCTCCGGTGCCAGATACTGCATAGATCCCGTAACCCGCCCGGTCTGACTGCTGTTTGTAATGGTAACTGTATTAAATGAGGCAACTCCAAAATCCGTAAGACGCAAAACATCCCGACGGGGTAACAGGACATTGGCCGGTTTCAGATCACGATGGAGAAGGCCGATATATTCCACCCCGCGAATGCGGTATTTATGACTGTGCGTATAATCCAGCGCCCGGGCAATAAACAGAGACATGGCGATAACCACAGAAAGTGGAAAGGCGCCCATTTCGTTGATGAGATCCTCCAGGGAGGCTCCATCTACATAATCCATTTCAATATAGGGAAGTCCGTTCCATTCTCCCACGGAATGAACATTGATAATATTGGGATGATTCAGCTGGGCTAAAAGTTTGATTTCACGGCCAAAGCGTTCCCGACTGTCTGTTGAGGCCGTGGGACGCAGTAGTTTTACCGCACGGTAAATACCAAGCTGTTCGTTCCATATTTTATATACAACCGCAGAGCCGCCCTGGCCTATAAGACCCTTTACAATACCTGAACCAAGCGGTATGGGGGATTTCCCGTCCGGAAGGGTAAGAACCGTATCATACTCAGTTTTGTATACGCCGGCACGGTGTTTTTTTCGTTCCATCAAAAAACCATATTTAATATTGGACTGCTAATCATACAGACAATATACTATTTTTTGTTATTGAATAAACAGAAAACTTACAGAGAGAGCAATATGAAATATCTCATTATTTTATTTTTGGTGTACATTTCCTGTGATATCCCGCACACAGACACAGCGTCCAAATCCGACCAAAACGCAGTTATTACCCAGCACGGAATACTGGAAGAATTGCTGCAAACCCTTACGCAGGATACGGATATCTCTGTATATAATCCCGGGGACACCACCACCTCCCTTGCCACACTTTCCTCCGTGCTTACTGAAAAGGAGGCCTGGCTGGACTCAATTGCTCCTGTAGCGGATGCTGCGGTGGGCTTCCATGATATCATACCCCAGGACAATCTCTACCCCGTTCTGCGCAGAAAAAATATTCGCATTGTGGAAATAGAAGGAAGCCGCTCCTATTACCCCGGAGCTCCCACTCCCGGATTACTCCGCAACACAGAAGGAGATATCAACCCCTATTTCTGGCTTTCCCTGCGAAACTGCATATATATGGCTCACAATATCGGTACAGATCTCACCCGTCTTTTCCCCGCTGAGGCAGAAACCATTGCAGATAATAGAGAGAACCTCAAAAACAGTCTGCAGTCTCTGGAAACAGAATATGGGAATAAATTTGCCCGGCTTCCCCGCTTTGATGCAGCTGTTATGGATTCGGATTTCGACTATCTGCTCCAGGATATCAATCTCTTTGTTACGCAGAGATTCCCCCATGAAATCCACTGGGACCGCGAAGACAGCCTTGAATTTCAGGAAGCCGTGGAAGAGGGACACTTCTCCGTACTTATCCACCGATGGAATCCCGGCGGAGAAATTGAACAGCTCTGTACAGAAAATGACATTCCCATAATCACTCTCCCCACGGGTATTCCTGCGAATGATCATTTTGATGAAGGTCTTGTGGCGTTTTACCGATCTCTTTTGGAGAAAATTCACCGGGCATTTAAATAATGTTCCCTACGGAGTGAATAAGACCGGTCTTCCTGTCAATGGGTTCCCAACTATCCCGTTTTCTGTTTGGGTTATACACAGCTGTGCTGGATACCAACGTGTGCCCCACGGGGCTCAAAAGTGTATACGGCAACCAGCTGTCAAGGGATACCACTGTTGATATGCACAGTATATGAAATACTAATAAAAATCTCTGCATCAGCCCGAATCAACGCCGATATCTTTCACACTGATGCAGAGCCTAACCACAACGGTTGAAGGATGTGGCACGATCACACCTGCAGAACAGCCTGATTGCACGCACAGATCCACTACCACGGCCAGCCGTGGATTCCGGAATGCATACTCATAAACCCACTTTAAATCCGGATAAACCCAGCGGTCACACAGGAGGTGTAACAAAGCCATGGCGGTGAAGATAACTAAAACACACAAACCGATAGAGGAATAGTGTTTCTGTATACAAAACAGGTACCGGACTACTGTTCAGTGTACATATATGCACTTCCCCCTAAGTGTACTCCGGGTATTCCGATTTTCACCATGTATCAGGTTTTGGCACGTTTTAATCTCAAATTTCTCATTACCACAGCAAAATTCA
>JBNJEI010000106.1:0-3984 GCA_051745755.1 Fibrobacterota bacterium | reverse complement strand
TCATTAAGCAGACACTACGATGAGAAGACGAATCTGGTTTTGCTGAAATAAACCTTGCAAAGTCCGAAAAATAGAGTATACTGTGTATATATCCTGGTATACTAATCGTGGAGATGTCCTTATGAGCACGGAAAAACGTACAGAAAAGCGTGAGCACCTGATCTTTTATCTTAAGGTGTATGATAAAAAAAATAATGAACTTATTGGGCGTTTGGGTGATATTTCCAAAAAAGGCTTTCTGCTTATCAGCAAAGAAGCATTTAAACCGGGAGAGCCATGGAGTATTTCAATTGATGTTTCTGACCTGAGTGTGTTGACCTCCAAAAAAAGCATTGAGTTTGAAGCCCAGGTCCGCTGGTCACACCGGGATATTAATCCTGACCATTTTCTAACGGGGTTTGAAATGCTTTCCGTGCGTCGCGAGGATCTTTCTGTGATAGACAAGGTGGTTGATTCCCTGCGATTCTCCCAATAAACTCCCCCTGACACATACTCCCTGTTTTTCTGCCGCGGGAATACTCTGTATTTTTACTGTATTCTTTTACACCTCCCTGTGTGGCGCAAAAACACAGGGACTGTCCTATACGTTTCTGCGGGTATTATTTGCCAAAAACCTGTTCATAGTGGGATTTGTTTTTATTTCATGGGAAATACTAGTTTTTTTTCGGGAGTCGGGTATCTTTTGGAAAAACCGCTCATTTCGTGTTATATTATCGATAGTGAATTATTTCTATAAAGGAGTCAGTATGATTCAGAAAATAAGCATTCTTGCGCTCACCTGTATCGCTTCGGTTTTTTCTTATTTTGGCGGAGTCTACTATTCCAATGAGCCACCAGGTGGTCTTGAACCGGAAAATATTCCCATGTTTATCAGTTTCGGATTTGATGATAATCGCTATAAGGACGGTGTTGACTGGGTTGTTGAGGAATTGTTTGCCGGTCGATATAATAATGACGGTCAGAACAATCCGGCCACCTTCGATGGTACGCCCATGGTGGGCAGTTTTTATGTCATTGCCAATGCTGATTATCCCTGGTCAGAAAATCCCTACGATCAGGAAATGCCTGAGGACCGTCCCGTGACAGAGACCTGGAGACATGCATATGATCAGGGTTTTGGTGTGGGCAATCATACCTGGACCCATAATCATAATCTCTACGATCTGTCCGGCGAGGATCTGATGCGCGAAATCGGCTTTGCCTCACGCTATATGGTAAATATCATGGGAATGCCCCGCGCTCATATTTACGGTTTTCGTACCCCCTATCTGGCTCATTCATCCGGTGGCGAATCCTTTGCTGCAACCCGGGACATCGGGGTGCTGTATGACTGTACGGTAAATAACGGGCTTCAGGGTAACCGTCCCGCCGAATGGACCCGGGCAGATTTTCCCGGCCGCATGGATGAAGGCTGGACGGCATGGAACTCGTTTCCCACGGATAATTTCTGGCAATATCCCAATGCAACATATCAGACCCAGGAGGGGGGAACCTTCTCGGATATGGGCTTTGATTCCGGTCCAAACGGCTGGCCCGGCGGAGCAACAGCGCAGGAGATGTTTAATCAGATGAAGTGGGCCATTGAATACCATTACGAAACCAATCGTGCTCCCATCGATCTTGGTCTCCACAGTGATTATTATTCCCGCGTGGCTGATGAAGAGGGAACACCGGGGGAATTTACCTCCACGCTGGAAGAGCGCCGTGAGGCATTAATTATGCTTCTTGACTGGATAGAAGCTGAACTTCCCCATGCACGGGTTGTTGAAAAAATAGATGCCATTCGCTGGATGACTGATCCCGTTGCTTTGGACGATCTTTCACGACAGGATGAATTGACATTTTCAGAAGATAACAGAAGCGGTGTTTTCGCCACAACTCAGACAATTACCGATCAGGGTGGTTCAACTGCTGATATCCAGGGTGTTCATACCCTTGATGTTACTGTTGCGGATGAGAAGGACTGGGGTGTAGACGCCTATGCGGGAGCGAAATACCCGCTGATTAAAAGTATGGAGGATGTTCATTCCGTGCGCGTTGTGTATACTTCCGACCTGCCCCTGCGTCTGGTTCTTGTTCAGGATGGCTTGGGAATGGGCTCCTATGGACTTGGTCTTCCCGCTACATTCGGAGAAGAGCAGGTGGTGGAGCTTCCCGTGGTGCGTGATTATTTTGAGCTGCCACGGCCCTATGAATCCGATGCGGCTCTGGATCTTTCTTCGGTAAGTGAAGTGGCCGTGGTTGCTGAAGTTTTTGATACCACCATGAGCGGGACCTTTACGTCACAGATTGAGTTTTTCGGTGCCGGTCAGTTAACTGATGAAACGGGAATAACTGATGAAACCGGTGCTTTGACAGGTGCCTTTAATGTGGAGGCCCTTGATAATTCACGTCTGAGTCTGGCTGTACCTCACGCTGGAGAATATACCATTTCTGTGTACAACTATCGGGGACAGCAGATAAAAAGTTTGAACAAAACCCTCTCAGCGGGGATTTCAACAATGTCTCTGAATAGTATTTCCTCCGGTACATATGTCATACGTCTGCAGGGTGAGAACGCAGATCACACAGCTCGTGTACGCATACAGTAACACACTGTAAAAGAATACAATCAGGGTCGGCAATCGGGCCGGCCCTGATTATTTTTTGCCCTGATTCTGAAATAATATATTTTCAGCACAATATAGAGGTGGTGTGCCATGACTATGGAAAAACATATGCTCCATCCCGGCAGTTCAGTAGGGGACACACATAAGAAAAGTCCCCTGGAGAAAAAAAGGGATAACAGAAAAAAACAGGTGCCTTCTTCCCGGGAGATCTGTTCATATGCCCGCCAAGGCGGGCTTGATTTGGTATGCCGTACCTTCGACCTGAGAAGAGAGCAGGCTGCAAAAATTATTGCCCCCCTGGTAAGAAAGGGAGAGGTGGACGTTCAAACCCTCCTGCCCGGCAGTGATATCGGCGGGGTGGAAGAATTTCTCCGCTCTGTGTCAATGCTTTCTATGAAAAAGATGGTTCAGGCCTCCGGTTTTGCAGAAGAAGAGATTCGATTGGTAAAAGCTGCTGTGGAATATAGCCGGGGAGATACTATTGAAGGCTGATGAAAAATGGGTGCTCTTTGATTTTGACGGAACTATTGCAGAGTCCACCGATGCATTGCTGACATTCTTTAATACTCATATTTACGGAAAATATTCCTCACAGCGCTTGGAAGCAGAAGATTTTCAGCGTCTTCGGGGCTTGTCGCTTTCAGAAAAAATTAAATATATTGATGTACCGTTTTATAAGGTTCCGCTTATGGTGAGAACCTGCAGAAGGAAGTTTTATACCATCATAGAGGATCTGCAGATCATTTCCGGTCTGGAAGATGTGTGTGTTGAGCTGAAAAGCCTGGGGTTTCAGCTTGGAATAATTTCCACGAACAATAAAAAGAATATTTATGAGTTTCTTGAGCAGAAAAATATTGCTCATATTTTTGATTTTCTTATGTGTGACCGTGGTCCTTTCCTGACGGTAAAACACAGGACTTTGAAGAAATTTATGCGCAACAAAAAACTCTCCCCCCGGGATATCGTATATATCGGTGATGAATTACGGGATATTCTTGCCTGCCGGAGCGTTGGTATACCTATCGTTTCCGTAACGTGGGGCTGGGAATGCCGGGAGCTACTTGATAAAAATAATGCAGGAAATGTGGTGGATACCACGGAAGAGTTGCCTGCATTTGTGCAGTCTGCATATAATACCGTCTGATGGGGCCACACTGTATGGGGTGAGGCTGGTTTCAGCAGCTAAAAACCCGTTTCTACTCCATTGTCTGCAGGTTTGTGCTGTATGGTGGAAGATACAGGGCAGGCCTGTCTCTTCCGTCTGAGGAGAATGATGATTCGCCTCTGCAAAATAATCATTCGTTCCAGCAATGCGAGGTCCACCACCAATTATTCCCGCACCCCGAGGACGGCCTTATAGCGCACCACCTCACCG
>JBNJEI010000105.1:0-4026 GCA_051745755.1 Fibrobacterota bacterium | reverse complement strand
AAAGTTTGCCCTCTTCTTATAGTATACTAATAAAATTGGTATTTTTCCGATTAATTTAACTTCGCATTTTCCGCTTATCCTGTTTCCCGGGATTTTTTTTACATTATAAAACCATTCAGGGCCTTTTTTAAAAAGCAAACCCGCAATACGACCCCTTTTCTGTTGTAAGATCAAACAAAATGTTGCAAAACAAATCAATATCGGCATATTTCATTGTCTGGCACTGTTTTTGTTAATACCTTAGTCAACAATACAAGCCAAAAATAAGAAGGAGAGTTGTATGAACTTTGATACATTTACGCAAAAAGCACAGGAAATACTGCAGGAAAGCAGTCTTTTGGCTTTGGAAAAAAAGCATCAGGAGATAGGCAGCATACATATTGCCCATTCACTGGTACAACAGGAAGAGGGTTTTGTACCCCAGATACTCAAAAAAGCCGGACAGGATGTGGCGGTAATTGCCGGAGCACTGGAACTGGAATTATCAAAACTTCCTGCGGTGAGCGGAGAGGGCACGCAAAATCCGTATCTGTCACGTGAGGCAACGTTGGTCCTTAATCATGCACAGAAAAAAGCCAGGGAAATGAAGGATGAGTATGTTTCAACAGATCATATTTTTATAGCCCTGCTTGAAAAAAGCGATGCGGTAAAGGATATTTTTACCCCCCGGGGCGTAACAGCAGGTACCGTTAAAAAAATCGTGAAGGATCTGCGAAAAAATCGGAATATTACCAGTGACAACCCCGAGGATACCATGAACGCCCTTGAAAAATTCGGTCAGAATCTTACACAGGATGCACGGGAGGGAAAGCTTGATCCTGTTATCGGCCGTGATGAGGAAATCCGAAGGACCATACAGATATTGTCCCGGCGGCGAAAAAACAATCCCGTTCTTATCGGTGATCCCGGTGTGGGAAAAACAGCCATTGCCGAGGGGCTTGCACGGCGGATTATTGAAAAGGACGTCCCCGAAGGTCTGAAGGAAAAGCAATTGGTAGCACTGGATATGGGATCGCTTATTGCGGGAGCAAAATTCCGTGGGGAATTTGAGGAGCGCCTCAAAGCGGTATTAAAGGAAGTAAAGGAGTCCGGAAATATTATTCTTTTTATTGACGAGCTTCACACCGTAGTGGGTGCCGGAAAAACAGAGGGATCCATGGATGCGGGCAATCTTCTTAAACCCATGCTTGCCCGGGGTGAACTCCACTGTATCGGTGCCACCACCCGCGATGAATATCAAAAGCATATTGAAAAAGATGCCGCCCTGGAACGCCGTTTCCAGACAGTTTCCATCGACCAGCCCTCTGTGGAGGATACGGTATCCATACTGCGCGGTTTGCGCGAGCGCTACGAGGTTCACCATGGTGTACGTATAAAGGATGATTCCCTTATTGCCGCGGCAGCACTTTCCGACCGGTATATTACGGGCAGGTTTCTCCCGGATAAGGCCATTGATCTGGTGGATGAGGCAGCTGCTCTGCGCCGTACAGAAATCGATTCATCTCCCACGGAGATTGACGAACTGACACGGAAAAAAATGCAGCTTGAGATAGAAATACGGGGGCTGAAAAAGGATACAGATAAAAGCAAAAAGGGAAAGCTCAAAGAGCTTCAGGAAAAGCTGGAAAATATAGAAGAAAAACGCAATACCCTTATGGCTCAATGGGAAAATGAAAAAAAGATCGTGGGCACACAGCGTGAGCTCCGAAAAAAGCTGGATAATTCCAAAATTGAGCTGGAACGGGCGCAGCGGGAATACAATCTCAACAGGGCCGCTGAGCTTCAGCACGGAACAATTCCTCAGCTTGAACAGGAACTTGCTGAGGCCGAAAAGGCCTCACAGGAGGATTCATCAGAGCGATTGTTGTCCGAAGAAATAACCGAAGAGGATATTGCCGCCATCATCAGCAAATGGACCGGTATTCCCGCGGAGAAACTCGTCCAGGGGGAACGGGAAAAACTGCTCAATCTCAGGGATGATCTTCACAAACGGGTCATCGGTCAGGAGGATGCCGTATCCGTGGTTGCAGATGCAATACTGCGGGCACGTGCGGGACTTAACGATCCCAATAAGCCCATCGGTTCCTTTCTTTTTCTCGGGCCCACGGGAGTTGGTAAAACAGAGCTGGCACGCACCCTTGCGGAGAACCTTTTTGATGACGAACGGGCCATGGTCCGCATTGATATGTCAGAATTTATGGAACGCCATGCCGTATCAAAACTGGTCGGTGCCCCTCCGGGATATGTGGGCTATGATGAAGGTGGAAAGCTGACAGAATCGATCCGCAGCAAACCCTACTCAGTTATTCTTCTTGATGAGATAGAAAAAGCCCATCCCGATGTATTTAATATTCTGCTGCAAATCCTTGATGACGGTCAGTTAACTGACAGCAAGGGCAGGACGGTAAATTTCAAAAACACCCTGATCATCATGACCTCCAATATCGGTTCGGACAAGATACTGGAGGGCGGTATGAGTAAACTCGATGAAATAAAGCAGACCATACAGGATCTTCTGCACAACTATTTCAGACCGGAGTTTATCAACCGTATTGATGAGACAGTTATTTTCCACAGCCTTGCCAGGGAACATATAAAGGAAATAACCCGGCTGCAGCTTAAACGCCTTGAAAATCGCCTGAATGAACAGGGTATTTCCATTGCATACGAAGACTCCGCCCTGGAATATATTGCAGATATCGGGTTTGACCCCAATTTCGGTGCCCGACCGCTCAAACGGGTCATCCAGAAAGTTGTGGAAACCCATATCTCAAAGATGATTATTGCCGGCGATGTTGAACCGGGAAATACCATTACAATCTCAAAGGACCGCGGTCATAACGAGCTGACCTATAATGTATCCTAAATCTTACTCCCCCGGCAGTGAGCCGGGGGTATTTCATGGGTCACCCAAATACTGCAACAGAAACAGATATATGTAGGTACGATATCGTAGGAGTATATTTCAATTATTCCCTATCTCCATGTTTGCAGCTTAAAAAAAGCTTCAGAATAGCCGGGTACCCTACTCTGCATATCAATCCAGATCCCGCACTAAACGAACAGAAAAACCACTTCGTTTGTTATACCCGATCCGATATAACTCTTCGGAATCGTTGATAATAGAATACCCCCACATCTTTGAGAATTTTTCCGGAGAACTCCACCAATAACTCCGGCTTCCCTGTGTACTGAATTCGCCGTTTACATCACGAAAGCCTCCGGGGAGGGCTGAAAACCCGGACGAATTTGTTGCACCTTCATTCGGCGATTGCCAGTCCGATGTTCCCTCTGTTTTCATCTTCCCTCCCGCTACGACTTGACCGCCGAGATACCACGCCATCATTTCATACCAATCCTCATCTGAGGGAACTCGCCATCCTTCAGGAGCAATATCCCGGGCATTTGCCGTATCCAGAACATACCAATTGTACAGTGCGCCGTATCTGTCCCTGAAATTCTGATCATCCGTATTGTTATACCAACAATACGCCGGAGTGTCCCGATCCTCCCAGTTAAGGTCTTCTACCACATGGGGAATTGGTGTTCCATCGGCATACTTTGTTGTACGCAAATTCTGCACCGTCCACATCTTATTTCCTATTATCACTGTTGTATAAACATTTGCATCCGGATCTATGAGGCGATTATTCCAGACCCCCCATTCTCCCTTAATGCAATCCGGCATTGTACCGATCACCTCTTCGCCATCTACCCACGCCGTTTTTTCCGTCATAATATCCTCCGGCCCTGCAGTTGCACCTTCCGTTTCAACAACAGTTGGCTGACCGCTCACACCGAATATGGAAACGCCGGATCTGATATTTTCTGATATAAGCTTACCGTCTACAGCTGTGGCGGTTTGGTTTCCGCCCGAATACAGGCCATCGGGTATTGCAATCTCGATTTCTCCGTCATTACCCGTTACATTTTTACCAGCCGGTACTGTCCCAGTAACCTCTTCACCATTAACCCAGGCTTTTTTACCTGCCAGAATATCTCCGGCAGATGCACCGGAATCGGTCT
>JBNJEI010000104.1:0-4065 GCA_051745755.1 Fibrobacterota bacterium | reverse complement strand
CTCATCCTGATTTAGCTTACCGATATACCTCAATTCAAGGAGGATTTATTGGTAAGCATTCGTCAGGTGGAAGGACTGTGGACCTACCCGGAAAAACAGCCAAAAGTTTAGCCATACCTTCTGATGTTCCACTAACATACATGTATTCCATTTGGTCCGGCGTTTTCCAGTAATGTACTGAATGTGACCTGCTCCCTGTCACAACGGGATTAATTGTCAGACAGGGACCATAATATCATTTCAGAAAGAAGGCGCAGGCCATCTCCCGTGTCAATTTCAGAACGTCCCAGGGGGAATCCCATACGATGGTGCGCTGCCCTGCGATCATTAAACAGGGATTCATCTTTTTCATAAATAAACACATAGGATTCCCGTTGGTTTTTTATCCCATACGCTATAATATCTGCATCATCACCCACAAAAGCCCAGGGAAGATCGGCAGAATCCTGCACCACCGTAATACGAGTAGTCTCATCGGAATTGAGAAACGAAGCCACAGGATGCGTTAATCCCTCCTCTGTAATAAGAACGGCGTGTTCAAAGCGTGTTCCGGCATTGTCAGAATCCCGACACAGGGACAGGGCGCTGTAATAGGACTCCTGGGCAGCAATGACTGGTACAGAAAGGGTGTCCATAAAGGAAACCAAAGAATCGACAACCGGTGTTTGCGGAGCAATGAGTAAAATATCATTCTGAGACAGGGTGTGCGTTGATACCTCTTCCGCATTGTGAATTCTGAAACGAAAGCCGGTCTGATTTCGAACCTGTATCAGCATGTCCACCAATCGGGGTATAATTGTGTCATAGCCCGGCGTGACCAAAAGCCCGATACTATTGTGGTTCACAATAAAATCGTCCTCTTCACCTGCATCGATATCGGCTTCCAGCAAGGTATCACCGCTGTGCTTTTCCGTAAATACAAAATGTCCGGGAGGAATAATAACTTCCTTTTCCGCTGCCGCTGCATCAAGAGAAACCATAATGGAGGTTCCCCGCACATACATTTCAATAACCTGTGCGGTATCACTTTTTAGAAAGCGGGCAGAAGCAGTCTGCTGAAGCTCAATGGAATCCAGATCATACTCTTTGTCTTCCAAATGTCCCAGATTTTTCCATACACCCTCGGTACTGTCACTGCTGTATACCATAAGTTTATACTCACCCGTGGTATCACCCTCAAGAACAAACCGTCCCAGGGAATCTGTTACATACCGATTTTCATTCTGATCTTCGTAGGGATTGAATTTTTCGTGAAATAAGCTGACTTCTGCATTTTTAACAGGGGTTCCCTGATGAACAACCGTACCAACCACCTTGGGGTTTCCCACCTCAGATCCCCCCGCAACGTCAATTGAACAGGACAGGGCTAACAACAACAGACAGAGCATGCCGGAAATAACTACTTTCATACTCATTCCGCCTTTACGGAATTGATATCCGCGGTCTGCTGCGAAACAGGATATATGGCAAAGTTTACATTGTACACGTAATCGGCATCACCGTCTTTTTCGGAAAAGGCAAGAAACTCCTTACGCAATTCATTCAGGCGTGCAATCAAAACATCATAGCTTTTTTTGGAAAGACCCAGGGTCAGTCCCGTTACATTTCTTTCGGACTGGGGCATAACATTAAGGGAACGCTTCACCAGTCCGAAACACTGTTCATAATAATTCTGCAGCACCATAGACCGATAGGCATCCCCCGTGGAAACAGTGGAATCCGTAAGGTGGAAGATTCCGTCGTCCCCTTTTTCAACCAACCCGAGGCGTACCAGCAAATCTACTGACTTCTGTGCCTGGGCGGGCGTAATGGAGGGTTCAACCATTTCGGCAAGCTGTTCATAATCACCTGAAAATTCTGTTATACCTATGAGGCAGCGGACAACAGGGTGATACCACCTGGAGTTCATCTCAATCTGATCATCGGAAAGGAGGGCTATTTCAGGGGTACGTCGGGACGATCGTTTAATATCAACCATGCGTTCATAGGCCGAACGCTTCAGGTAATTATCCTTTGCCTGATTAAAATCAACAAGAGCTTGGAAATAGTCAACTTCCTTCTTGGCAAGCCCCATTGATTTTGCTACCTTATAACTGCTTGTGGGAGAAAGGTTTTTTATTCCTTTCATCACCCGGTATACAAACCCTCTGGACTTAAACCCCGCAGCATTTGCAAAATACTGATAGGAAAACCCGTATGTTGTCTGCTTCTTTTCTTCAAAGAAATCATTCATATATTTTCGATAATCACTATATAAAAATATAGAATCCATAACCCACCTCTTTGTATGTATGTAGGCAATATATCATAGAATTTTTACTTTTGCATGTTTTTCTTATTTTACGGGCAACAAACATCGACCTTCCGTCACTCCCGGACAAATCTCTTCAATTCAGTAATTCTGCGACTGGTACTGCCGAGAGCATTTTGGGTAAATCGACATATAACACCTGTCGCTGAATCGAAAGATATTCCCTCCCCGACACAATGTCTCACCCCTTGATTATAATATAATTGCTACAGCTGCCCTGTACCGAAAAAAAACCAAATACCACTCAATGAAAAACTGCGCCTGTTGTATACCACATGCAAAATAACATTCTTCTTACGGTGATTCTCACCATACCCGTGGGGAGTACGGTTCAATTAAAAACAGTGTGATGCCGTTTCCCTGAAAAATGTGAAACCTAGTATTTCAGTAAAGGAAAATACAGCATAAAGGTTGTTCCTTTTCCCTGCTCGCTTTTAAAATCGATGACTCCTCCATGTTTCTCCATGGTCTTATACACCATGGGAAGCCCCAGACCTGTTCCCTTTTCCTTTGACTTTGTTGTGAAAAAGGGATCAAAAATGCGCTCAGCAACCCGACCATCCATACCTCCTCCCGTATCGACAATACTCAGGGCCGCATAATATCCGTCCGTAATGGATAATTTCTGAATATGCAGGTGTTCTGCGTGTAGATATACCCGAGACAAAGAAATGGTCAGGTTTCCTCCCTTCGGCATGGCATCCCGTGCATTAAGACACAGGTTCATAAGAGCATTTTCAATATCGCCTTCATCACCGCGAACATATAATTTTTCCGGTGGTGTCTCCATGGAAAAATTTATTGATTTGCCCAATAGCGGTACAATCATTTTTTTAAACTGGTGTATCAATACACCGAGGTCTATTTCTGAAAAGGCTTTATCTTCCGTTGATCTTCCCAGTTCAAGAAGTTTTTTTGTAATTCCCGAAGCCCTCTCTGAGGAATCCAGTATCATATCGGCAAGAAGTTTATCACCGCCATGATTATCCAGCTCCTTTGAAAGAAGCTCCGCAGAGCCCATAATAGAAGAGAGTATATTGTTAAAATCATGCACTAAGCCCGTTGCCAATTGACCCAGCGCCTGAAGACGTTCACTTTTTTCCAGCTGCGTTTCGTAGAGATAGCGTTCGGTCTCATCGCGAAACACCACCACTCCCCCAAAACGCCTGCCGCCTTCATCAACAACGGGGGACGCCGTGAGCGAAATATAGTATTCATTATTTGATGAAGATGTCAGCAATAGTGAATCCAGGTGAACGGGGTGCTTCTTACCTCCGAAAATATCTTCTACACAGGGCATGACATTTTCTTTTGAATACCGATCAACAATGGGAAAGATCGCCCCAATTGACTGTTTTTCAGCCTCAAACAAACTGATACCAATCATCTCAACGGCCACACGGTTCAGCCATGTTATCTCGCCTTTGGAGTTTGTGGTAATAACCCCGTCAGCAATACTCTCCAGAGTGGTTTTAAGCCGCTTTCTGCTTAAAAAAAGCTCTCGGGTTTTAAAACGAACCGTTTTCCTAAGCCGCTGGTTAAATATTGTAATAACCCCAAGGGCAATAACCACCAGAACAAAAAGTATCACGATAAGAGCAAGTAAAACCGCACCGTGTTTTTCCCACCAGCTTTGCGGCTCATAGAGAAATTTCTCCATGTCAATATCCTGCTCCATGAGACCAATATCTTTGTAGATACTGACAATTTCATTCCATCGCCTGCTGCTCATATAGCCAAAATCCACCAGACTG
>JBNJEI010000103.1:0-4483 GCA_051745755.1 Fibrobacterota bacterium | reverse complement strand
GATGACAACCTTGCCGCTCAGCTAATACTTCCCCCTGTCGGGTGTATAGTGGACTTTCACCACCAAGTGAATGCGCCCTGCCGGGCGCACATAAAAAAATGCAGAGGCATACCGCCCCTGCATGATAATTAAAGCCACGGGCTTACACGGCATTTTTTATTCGCCCAAAAGCTCCTTTTGCAAGTCTTCAAATCCCGGTTTCCCGAGAAAGGCAAACATATTCTTCTTATAGGCCTCAACACCGGGCTGGTTAAATGGATTTACCCGCAAAAGATAGGCAGAATAGGCGCATGCTTTTTCAAAAAAGTAAAAAAGCTGCCCCAGGGAATCTGCACTTCTGTCTTCAATGATAATGGTTGAAACGGGAACGCCGCCGTCAAGGTGAGCTTTCAAAGTACCCTGATAGGCATTATTATTCACATGTTCAAAATCCTTTCCTCCGAGATAATCCAGATTATCCGCATTATCCTCAAAGGTGGGGATAGTGACACTGGTACGCGTATTTTCAATACGCAGAAAAGTCTCAAATATATTGCGCACCCCTTCCTGCATCCATTGTCCCATGGAATGCAGATCCGTTGTGTATACTGCGGATGCGGGAAATATCCCCGTACGATCCTTGCCTTCTGACTCACCAAAAAGCTGTTTCCACCATTCGTTAATATATTGCAGTTGCGGCTGAAAACCAGCAAGCATCTCCGTTGTTTTTCCTTCACGGAAAAGAATATTTCGATTGACGGCATACCGGGCGGCTATATTGGTATCAAGTGCGGCGCCGGAACAATATTTCATCGCCCGTTTTGCACCCTGGATTAATTCTTCAATATCGATACCCGCCACGGCAATGGGCAGCAGGCCCACAGGAGTAAGAACAGAAAAACGCCCCCCCACATTACCGGGAATATCGTAGGCTGCATAGCCCTTGCTCTCTGCAAGCTTGCGCAGGGCGCCTTTTTCCGGATCCGTCGTGGCGATAATCCGCTGAGCAGCTTCCTGCTCTCCGTAGGTATCTTCCATCCATTTACGCAAAACGCGGAAAGTGATTCCGGGCTCCGTGGTTGTCCCCGATTTGGATATGACATTAAGCATTACTTTTTTGCCCGCCATATGCTCCATAAGATCCGTAAGATAGTCTGAATTTACATGGTGCCCTGCAAAGACAACCTGAGGAGAGCGTTGTTCCAAAAAGGCGGGAGCAAGATACTCCACAGCCGATTTGGAACCGAGGAATGAACCGCCAATCCCAATACATATAAAGACATCGCAATTACTGCGAATCTCATCAGCGGTATTCTGAAGGGATTCAATAAATGCCGGCGAATGCTCTTCAGGAAGATCAAGCCATCCGAGAAAATCGTTACCGGGGCCGCTCTTTTCATTGATCATGGCCTCCACAGTCACAAGTTGTTTTTCATAACATTCTCTCATATTGTCTGTCACCACAGAAGCTATGGAGGAGTCATCATACCGAATTTTCTGCATTTTCCCGTCCTTTATAAGTTTTGTTTTACAAAATATACATTTCTCTGCACCAAAATACACAGGCTTTTTTCTACCGGAATCATATGAGCCTTTTTATAAAAAGCCGTCATGGGAGAATCTCTTACGGGAAGGAAAAAATATATATTTGAGGTTAAAATGGAGGCTGAAATGGAATTTCGACCCTGTATAGATCTGCATAAGGGTATGGTAAAACAAATTGTCGGTTCAACCCTGCAGGACGAAGACAACTCGGCAGCTGAAAATTTTGTCAGCCCCCGACCGGCCTCCTATTATGCTCAATTGTACAAAAAGGACAATCTCCGCGGCGGCCATATTATTCAACTCGGCCCCGGAAACGAAGAGGCCGCCGCCCAGGCTCTTGCTGTCTGGGATACGGGCTTTCAGATTGGCGGAGGAATTACCGCAGAGAATGCACAGAAATATCTTGCCATGGGAGCATCCCACGTGATAATGACCTCCTATATCTTCAAAGACGGGGTTTTACAGAAAAAGCATCTTGAAAAAGCAGCACACACCACCGGCACAGACCGCCTGGTTCTGGATGTAAGCTGCATAAAACAGGGTTCACACTACTATATAGTCACTGACCGCTGGCAGCACGTCAGCTCCCTCGAAATAAACCGCAGCACCCTGGATTTTCTCGGAACGTACTGCGATGAATTTCTTGTCCATGCTGCTCATGTGGAAGGAAAAATGGCCGGGCCCGACTTTGAACTGATTCAGCTTCTGGCAGACTGCTCACCCAGTACAATTACCTATGCCGGAGGAATACACAGTCTTGCAGACATAAAAAAAATACAGATTACAGGAAAAAACAAAATACATTTTACCGTGGGAAGCGCCCTGGATATTTTCGGCGGCTCCATTCCCTACAAAGATGTGGTAAAATTAGCAAAGGAATCACAACGTGAATAATCTGGTCTTCTTTTCAGCAGCCCTTATGCTCCTTGGGGCATGTTCGGCGTCACCGCGATACAGCTCTGCCGCATCAGGGGCTTCATCTTCTCCCCGCCGGGGAAAACAGAGGGTTGAAGAAAGCGGTCATGCCATGCAGGGGCATGCCTCCTGGTATGGCAGAAAATTCCACGGTCGTACAACGGCAAGCGGAGAGGCATATAATATGCGCGACATGACCGCCGCACACAAAACACTGCCCTTCGGTACGCGTGTACGGGTCACTGATCTGGATACAGATCGTTCAGTCACCGTGCGCATTAACGATCGCGGCCCTTTTGTGGAGGGCAGGATTATCGATCTGTCACGAAGAGCCGCTGACAGACTCGGCATACGTGACAAGGGAACAGCCAACGTCAAACTGGAGATTCGCTGAGTTCTATGAAATATCTTGCCACCGACCTTGACAGAACACTCTTGCCCAATGGACCGGATCCGGTAACTCCCTGTATGGATGTTTTACAGGAAATTATAAAACGGGAGCACATTATACCACTCTTTATAACAGCCCGGCGGGCAGAATCGGTGATACACCGAGTAATACTCCGCTATAAGACTCCGGAGCCCTATGTAATCATAGGAGCCGTGGGAGGTGAGATCTATATAAAAACAGATCAGGGGTTTGAAATTGATACGGAGTGGAATAAACGCATCAGCCGTGCCATGGAACTATGGGATGCAAAAGCTGTTGAAGATGCCCTGCAGAATGTGCCCGGCACTGAAATACAGCCTGATAAAGAGCAGCTTCCCCATAAGCGCAGTTATTATATCAACCACCTCGATATCTACGACAAAACTCTGGCCGCGGTACAAAAAAAACTCGCTCCTTTGCAGAAGGATTTTTCCTTTAAAATAACCCACAGCAAAGATCTTAATTCACACATCGGCTATATAGATGTCACCCCGCCGGCAATATCAAAAAAAGAAGCTCTCTTTTTTATTATGAAGAAATATGACATCTCTGAGAAAGACATTGTTTTTGCCGGGGATTCCGGTAATGACATGGATATTATCGAATCCTCCCTTGACACAATTATGGTGGGAAACGCCGAAGAAGAGCTTAAGGATCGGGCGCAAAAAAACAAGTCCCGCGGGAAACTGATTATTGCCCGTGGAATAGGCGCCTATAACGGTAATTATACAGCGGGAATAATTGAGGGGCTCCATAAATTGGACTGGCTCAGCCATGATATTGAATCATATAATTTAAAGTAAATGAAGAATTGAACTTTCATAAGGTTTATATTACAATTACGACACCCGTTATTTTTTTCCTGGAGTTGTAAATGGGATTGCCCGTACTGAATCTGGAAAATCTACTCCATATTTATAAGGATGATAAAAACACCCTGCTCTTTGCACGGTTAGCGTATATGCTTCTGAAAAAAGGGGATATAAAAAAAGCACGTGAAACAGCACTTCACGGTGTTGATATCCACCCAGAATATGTCACGGGACACCTTATACTTTCTCAATGTTACCGTAAACAAAAAGAATATGACCGGGCATTTTCTGAAATTACAGCAGTGCTGAAGCGGGAACCGCAAAACGCCTACGCCCTTAATCTCGCTGCAGAAATCAGCGAGGCACAGAATGAAAACAAACGCGCACAGGATATTCGCGGTTGCCTTAAAGAGGTATATCCCAATGACAGTGCATTAAAAGGGAAAGAGTATACACCACAGCCTCCCGGTATCTACCAACTTATTTTTGCAGCAGAAGAGACCGATGAAAAGAGTGAGGCCCCTCCTGTAGAAGATTCCTGGGGCAACGCGAAAGCCTTTGAAAAGGATAACAAAGAAATTGACGATACCCTGAGAGATCTGGGAATTGGCAATTCCGACTCCACTGAGAATGAAGATATTGATACCCTTGATAAAGCACTGGAAGAATTGGACAGTCATGATAATAAGGGTCAAAAGGTAATGGAGGAAGCTCACACTCAGGAGGAAGCTCACACTCAGGAGGAAGCTCACACTCAGGAGGAAGCTCACACTCAGGAGGAAGCTCACACTCAGGAGGAAGC
>JBNJEI010000102.1:0-4490 GCA_051745755.1 Fibrobacterota bacterium | reverse complement strand
GGAATACCGTATTTCAAAATAGGGAGACATCCGTGAAGAAATCCGAAACTCACTGCCGGCATAAATATCCGCTCCCAGACCGGCCTGAGTAGTACCGCCGTTTGAATACGTTGGATGATCATCGTAATAGTCTACATATTCCTTATGATAATATATGGGAATTGCAAATATTCCAAGCCCCGCATAGGGTTTAACAATATCTGATAGCGGTGGATAATACTTGGCCGCAAAGAGATTCAGATGTATGGTGTAATCAGTGAGGGACACCTCTTTTACATCATCAATATGCCCATTATCATCATAACGCCAATTACTGTGACGCAGCCAGAAATCGATGGTTGGTGCATAGGCTATTTCACCGGCGCTTCCCAAATCAAAACGAATATCACCGTTAATACCAATTCCCGCCGCAGGGTTTCCATTGGAAAAATGCCGGGCCCAGCTTCCGTCGGGAACATAAAAACCGACACTCGGCCCAAGGGCCCAACTGTCATAGGATTGTGCAAAAACAACTGCACACAGGGGGGTAAAGACAAACAGTATCAGAACGCGGGAAAGCATTTTTTCTGCCATAAAAAACTCCTCATGGTATTGTCGGTAAAACAAAATACATCGGGAAAAGAAATTCCGGTACACTATTATTGATTTTTTCGTATCTTTATACTATAATACATACTATAATGCTATTTACCATAAAACTCATAATGCATTATATTACAATGGGTTATACAGCTTTATAAAATGAAGAACTCCGAGGTATATACGATAAATCACACCCTGGGAGCGGCTTACATTGTTTTATCCCATTTCTGCCATTTTCTTCTTTGTTTTATGTGATATTTTTATTATATTGTTCAAGTCGTCAAAATTTGAAAAGAGTCATTTTTCCAGATCGAAAGAAGGCAGCGATTGGCACTGAGTTTTAAGCATGAATCTATCGAAAATCAGCTTTCTGATATTTGGAATACAGTGTTGTCTGCGGTAAACACCGTGCTGAAAAACCCTGTACAGTATGAAGCATATTTTGGCAACACCTCTCTCAAAGACATCACAGATGGCCGGGCCCGTATTGCGTTGCAGAATTGTTTTGTCCGGGATATTGTCGAGGAACACTACAGCGATCTTCTTCTGCGGATACTGAAAGAGCATTCTCCCTTTACCGTTCACCATCTTTCCTTTGAGGTTTTTGCCGCTCCTCTTACATATCCCGATATTCCGGGCGAAACAGAAGAAGACCTTCCATCAGTCCATCCTTCCACCCCCGCACGGGAAACAAAACTCATAAATGAAGATAAATTTTACGATGAATATACCTTTGATACCTTTGTTACGGGGCAGAGCAATCAAATGGCGTACCACGCGGCACTTTCTGTATCTGAAGCACCGGGTATGACCTCATTCAACCCTCTCACAATTTACGGAAAAAGCGGTCTGGGAAAAACACATCTACTTCAGGCCATCGGGCATTTCTGTAAGAATGAGGGTACCGCGGAGAGGATTTACTTTATAACCGCCCATGACTTTCTTCAGCGGTTTCTCCTCTTTATAAATAAGAAGCGGGACCTTGCCGGATTTTACCGTGAATTTGAAGATATCGATATTCTGCTTATTGACGACATTCACTTCCTCAGCAACAAAACACGAACCCAGGAATGTTTTTATTCGATCTTCAGCAAACTGATTAATTTACATAAACAAATCATTCTTACCTCAGACAGGTTACCCGAGGAAATTCCGCAGATGCAGAAAAACCTCGTCAATCGCTTTAAAAACGGTCTCCTTGTAGACATTAAGCCACCTTCCCTGAAAACCCGTCTATCCATTTTGAAACAAAAGGCCAAGACAGATAACATTCAACTTTCAGATGAAGTTCTTGAATATATGGCATCACAGATCACAAACAATATCAGAGCCCTGGAAGGCGTTTTCACTAAGGTTCTGGCTTCTTCCATATTCTGTAACACCGAACTGAGCCTTTCCACCGTACAGGAATTGCTTGATGACTACAAACGGGAAATGAAGGAAAATATCAGTGTTGATAAAATCCAGAAATGTGTTTCCGACTACTTCTCCATAAGCCCGCATCAATTACGGGCGCATACACGAAAACAGTCTGTTTCACAGCCCCGGAGCATCGCCATGTATTTTTCCCGCAAACTGACTAAACAGGCGCACCGCAGTATCGGACTTGAATTTGGCGGCCGCGATTATTCAACGGTTATATCCGCCTGTAAGCGCGTCTCACAAAAGGCTGAGACCGATCCCGCCTTCAAAAAGACACTCGATTCAATAGAAGCCGGGATTACAAAGGCGTAATTAAGGCGTGCTAAATAAGGATGTTATGCAGCGCACCTTTTTGTCACAGAATCATTGAGTTGTACAAATTCCCTGAAAAACGCTGACCTGCCCCCCTAAAACTGGATAGTCATTTGGATTAGCTCTGAATGTAAATTATATCAAAAGGAGCTTATCATGAAGAAGCGTTTTACGGAAGTTCAAATAATTCGAATACTGCAGGAAGTAGATTCGGGGACCTCAACCAGTGAAGTAGCTCGTCAATATGGAATCCACCAGAATACGATATACAATTGGCGGAGCAAGTATGGCGGTATGGAACCCTCTGATATTCAGAAAATGAAACTACTTGAAGAAGATAACAATCGATTAAAGCGTCTTGTTGCAGATTTATCTTTGGATAATCAAGTGCTGAAGGACGTCAACTCAAAAAACTGGTAAGGCCTGCACAAAAACGCACTGCTGTATCGTATGCAGTTACAACCTACGATATGAGTGTTGTTCGTTGTTGCAGGCTTTTTGATCTTTCTCCCAGTAGCTATTACTACCAGCCAAAGAGTTCTGATGATTTACAATTGCGCCATAAAATGAAAGAAATCGCATTTAAACGAAGGAGATTTGGATACCGCCGTATTCATACTCTCCTGCAGCGTGAAGGATTTAAGATAAATCATAAACGGGTCTATCGGCTGTACAGGGAAGAGAGACTCACAATACGTAAGAGAAAAAGAAAGCGGTATTCCAAGCATCGTGGAGAGAACGTATCTGTTCCTCAAGCTCCTCAAGAACTGTGGAGTATGGATTTTGTCCATGATGCCTTGGCTGATGGCAGAAAATTTAGATCCCTGACTATTATTGACGTGTATACTCGGGAGTGTCTTGCCATAGACGTTAATTATTCCATTGGAGGTAAAAGGGTTGCGGCAGTATTGGAACGGTTGAGAGAAGTCAGAGGCCTTCCACAGGTAATTCAGTCTGATAATGGTCCTGAGTTTACGGGAAAGGTATTGGATCAATGGGCCTATGTACGTAAGCAGAAACGTCATTTTATAGAGCCAGGAAAACCAATGCAAAATGGCCATTGCGAGAGTTTCAACGGCCGATTTAGAGATGAGTGTTTAAATGAACACTGGTTTATCAGTTTAAAAGAAGCGGGAAGAATTATTGAAGAATGGAGGGTAGTGTCAAGTTTTTTTCGCAATTTTCAAATTAACTTGCCATCCTGTTTTTGTGGAAGTTGATCATTACTGTTTCCAGGTGTTCTTGTTTTATATATGAGCGTTGCTCATGGACCCCGCCCTGAAAATGATCGGTTAATCCACGGTTATCTGACCGATTTTGACTTCCTCCAAAAAAATAAACGACCTTATTTCTGAAAATATAATTCAGGAGAAGGTTTGACATGAGCAGGATAAAACTGATAAAGCATCAAGTACGCAAAATACCGAGGTATCATTTTGAGCATTGTCTCAGCAATGAAAAGATCGGGCTTAGTCTTCGCATATCCAAGGGAAGTATCCACAACACACTGCAACGTTTTGGCCAAAGTGTGTTATCCTGGCCACTTCCGTCAGACCTGACAGACAGTCAGCTGGAAGAGCTGCTGAATGATGAGTATCGGGATGCCAGTCAGCATGGCCTGATGCAGTCAGCTTTTTACCGTTACTGCAGAGGAAGTATTGCCCGGAGAAGGTAACCATGAAGATGCACCACAAGGCGGCGGATAAGCTCTTTGTCCACTACAGCAGCGACAGTCTGAGCTTCATAGACCGGGCAACGGGTGAACAAATAAAGACAGCGCTCTTTGTCTGCAGCGTGGAGGTCAGCAGCTACAGCTATGCCGAGGGCTACCTGAGTCAGAATCAGAAAGATTTCGGCGGACTTCCTCAGGCGGTTGTACCGGATACTCTCAAGAGTGCCAATACAAAAGCAAACCGCGACCACTACTCCGACCACCCTCATCACGGACCATCAGCCTTCCCGGAGAGGATACATATAACGATTCTGCTGTGGAAAATAAGAAAGCCGGGCAGCAGATATCTTAAAACAAAAAGGGGCAGTGCTGAACAAATGATGAAACCCGAAAAAACCCGGAGCATCGAGTAGGGTGAGGGATTACTCCCTCTACCCTCTCACACCACCGGGCATACGGTTCACGTACCACGGCGGTTCTCTACAATACTGTCATCTGACCG
>JBNJEI010000101.1:0-4525 GCA_051745755.1 Fibrobacterota bacterium | reverse complement strand
CCAGTACCGTTGGAGTTGTGGTGCTGGAAGAGGAGTACCACCGTTTTGTTCCCTATCTTGATTCTGCTGATAAAATTGATCTTTCCGGTTTGCTTTTGGAAAATGATGCAGTTCTTGGTATTGCGGCACACCGGCAGTATTACCGGTTTATAGATTCTCTTGTTGACAGTTATGCGGGACAGGACCAGGTTTATGTGCGGTCCGGAGAGGATATTTCCTCCGGATTATTTCAGATGCTTGTTCACAGACGAATCGATTATACGCTTATGTTTCCCTGGGAAGCATCCTACACCAGACACAGTCTTGCGTATGAAGATAGGGATATTCGCTTTATTCCTGTTCAAAATGTCCCCGAATATGTTTTTGCGGTTATGGCAGCACCCAGAAATGAATGGGGACGGAATATTATTAAAATTGCCAATAAGCGTATTTTGGAGGTGCGGAATACTTCGAAATATCATCGGATCAACGAATACTGGCTTTCTGAAGCTGAGCGTGAACGCTATCGGGGCTTTATACGTGAATATTATACCCTTGAAGAAAAATATTGGGAGTAAGCTGGTTTTCAGTACATACTACTATTACTGAGTAATCATAATTCGGCATCAATCAGTAGCGGGAATCACGTAAAACCGCAGGATTATGCCTTTTTTCTGTAGGAGTTTTTTTCAAAAACCCATTTCTTTTGAAATCCTGAGCAGTTGAGTATTGGGATGCGCTGATTTTCGGCGTTTGATCTCAAAAGGGCGTTTTCACTTTTGCCCCCGATCACATCTGTAATTGCTGCCTCTATTCTGCACCCGTTTTCGGAGAAATTATCCCGGGGTATGTTGGAATATATGCGTTGGTACGTGAGTACCGCGAGGGAGCGTTAATTAATTATCCACGCAGTATTAGGCCGGTGTACGGGAGGAATCGGGGTGATTTCAGAAATTGAGACTCCTGTCATGCAGGTAAACCCGGGGCCGATGGGCATCATTATGTGCAGTATATTTCCTGTGACTCAGAATAGTCTGATTTTTCAGAGGTGTCAGGCGTTTTGTCCGGCATGGGGTATCTGTACTGTGTTGCCTGCGCATATCCTATGCGATACTGAGTACGGGGCACACCAATCATACCGTGAGCGGAAGGAGAATTTCTTTATTACCGCGCACATATTGCGGGGTATCTTACTACCTGCGAAGGTGCCATGTTTTGTCGGCCCGAAGGGAGAGCCTCAGAGGAGTAACAGGGATAATTTGCATAGTTAATTGGGCAAAGAAAACGCTGTTTTTTGCAAACATAAAGGCGTTTTTTTCAAAATTAAAAAAATATTTTGCCCTCCCAGTTCCGATGATATATTTATCGTATATAAGCATACGTGTAATTCTTGTTGATATATACCTTTAACTCCCTATGGAGGGATAATGAAAATCTCTTTTCAAATCAATGCAGTGATGATCGTTGCAGCAGCCGTATGTACCCTGTATGGTGCGGGAACCATGAATACCAGAGGGCACTATGGCGTGGGACGTTCACTTTCCCCTGCTACACTTGGGGAAACGGGCCTTTTTACGGGGGGATCATTCAAGATTGATTTCGCCCGGGAAGGCGTATTACGTGAAGGTGAAACAGAACGGCTGACCCTTTTATCCCAATCATATTTTTTGGGTTACGGTATATCCCCGTTCGTGGATGTTAATGTGGAACTGCCCTTCTACCAGGATTTCTGGGATGGGTTTGAAGAAGACCGCAGCGGTGTGGGGGATATTAATCTGGGCATAAAGATACAGCATCCCGGGTTGCGTGAGGATGCCCCCCTGCGTGCAGGATATTTCCTTGGTGCGGTGTTTCCTACCGGAAGTGGGGAACGCGGATATTTTCAGCGATACAGCTATTATGTAAACAATGATTCCCCTGCGGGTAATCAGGCCTTTACCGGCGAAGCATTCCGGCTAAATCCTTCCATGCTTTGGTCCCTGGATATGACCCGGTTTTCGTCCCCCCTTCCGCTCCGGATATACGGTAATATCGGCGCCAGTGTTGCGATTCATACACCGGATAAAAACAACCTTTATGAAGACTACTCTGCGGCAGTGGGGGCTCTTAATATCGAATACCTTGCCACTTCTCTTCTGTCTTTGTACACCGAATTGTCCGGAGAGTTCCGTATCGGTAATTATGCCGAAGGTTTCTCCGTGCGTGATATCAATAATGATCGCGCGGTTTTGGCCTTTGGCGCAGAAGCAGAAACTCCGGCCGGCCTTGTTCTGGGCAGTTCTGTTGATATTGGTGTTTCCACCAGAAATCATCCTGTGCCCTGGGAAAAAACCTCCGATGCCGGAGATGTCGTAACCTATCACACCCAGCCCGTTCCTGAAGTGGGGCTTAATATAACCCTCGGGTATCGCCGCAGATGGCAGCCCCGTCCGGCTGACACCGTTCATACGGTAATTCACGACACCGTACATACCCGTGATACCATTCAAAAAGTGCTTTTGGATACCATTTTTGTGAAAGAAGATCAGGAGGCCCTGATAAATTATGAAATTATTACCCTGCCAGCTGTTACGTTCTCCACGGGCTCTGCCGAGTTGTCTGAGGGAGCAGGAGGCTTATTTAAACGGATTGTCGGTGTGCTGAATGATCACCCGGAAATTCGTCTTGAGGTGAGCGGGTATACGGATAGTACCGGTTCTCCGGAGCGGAATCTTGAATTGTCGCGCCAGCGGGCGCAGAGTGTTGCTGATTATCTGATATCCGAAGGCATTGACGCGTCGCGTTTTGAAGTACTGGGGCGCGGAATGAAAAACCCTGTTGCTGATAATTCCACTCATGAGGGACGCATTCAGAATCGGCGCGTGGAAATAACACGAATTGATGAACCTGATGATGGTGAATAAGTATATCAGGTACGGTTTTATCATGTATACGCAGTGGAGTGAGGAATGAAAACTGAATCTATACCATTTAATTTATGTGGAGGAAAAATGAACCCACGTACAAAAATATTTCTTTATATTGTGCTTTTATTCAGTATAAGCAGTGCTGCGGGCATTGCGGGACTTATGAATACCCAGGGACACAGCGGTATAAGCAGGACTCTGTCAACGGCGCCCCTCGGAAAAAACGGCATGCACGGGGGCGGTTCTTTTAAGCTCGATATTGCTCCGGAGGGCATACGTATTAACGGGGAGAATGAACGGGTAATACTGTTGTCGCAGTCTCTCTTCTTCGGATACGGCATTACACCCTTAGTGGATGTCGGCGTGAATCTTCCCTTTTACCAGGATTTCTGGGACCGGTGGGAAGAAGATCGCGGCGGTGTGGGAGACCTGTCTTTGGGTTTGAAGGTGGCTCACCCGGGGTTTACCGAAACAGCACCTTTTACCCTGGCCTATTATCTTGGCGCAGGAATGCCTACGGGGAGTTCCGATAAAGGGGTGTTTCAGCGACACAGCTATTATACCAATAATGACTCCGCAGGAGGAAATCAGGCTTTCACGGGTGAAGCATGGCGTCTTTCGCCGGCAGTTATCTGGACCATCGATATGACGCGTTTTGATGAGCCCCGACCCCTGCGTATACACGGTAATCTCGGTGCATCAGCAGCGGCAAAAACACCGGACAAAAACAATCTGTACAATCAGTACTCTGCTGCTGTGGGGGCTGTTGGTCTTGAGTTTTTGGCACAGGATAATATGACACTCTTTACGGAACTCTCCGGTGAATTTCGTGTGGGGTATTTTGTTGAAGGTTTCACCATTACTGATTTTAATAATGACCGTCTGATCTTTTCTCTTGGAGGACAGCGGGATTTCAGTAACGGTATGTATATCAACGGTGCTGCCGATATCGGTGTATCCAGCAGGCAGCATAGAACACCCTGGGAAAAGACCACCGCCGATTCTGAGCAGCTTGTGTATGAAACACGTCCGGTTCCGGCAATCGGCTTTAATATGACCCTGGGCTTTTCCACTCCTGCACCAAAGGCCTCAGACCGGATGGTTCCATCGCCGGTTGCAGGTGAGACGAAGGATGTGACGGAGAAAAGCGAGGCCCCGGACGCGGATGATCAGGCTGCACTTCAGGATGAGTCTCCAGCCGATACGGCTGAATCCATTCAGGAGGAAACCGCTGCTGAGCCGGAAGAGGCTGTGACACAGGAGCCCATGGTGCCAGTGGTGGTATCCCAGGGGCAGACAGTGGTGTTGGCCCTTGAGGATATTCAGTCAGAGGGCGCCGAATTTAACGACAAAATCTCTGCTATAGCAGCGGATCTTGGCGCACATGAAGACGTTTCCATAGAAATTATGGCGATTCGTGAGGGCGCGGGTGAGCAAGAGCCGGCAGAATGGGCCAAAACCGTGGCTCGGGCCATTGTTGCCGAGGGCATTGTGCCGGATCGACTTTCCTTAAAGACGGGAACTGTTCGCGACAGTGAGAATTCAGACGAGATCAACCATCGTGTGGAGATTACCGGTAAATAGCCATTTTATCCAAGGACTAAAAAATACCGGCGCGTATGGGCCGGTATTTTTTTTAT
>JBNJEI010000100.1:0-4611 GCA_051745755.1 Fibrobacterota bacterium | reverse complement strand
AACATCACGACCCCACATTCACAACACCCCGCAGTGGTGTTCGAAAGAACATCACTTCCACATCCACAGCACCCCGTAGTGGCCTTGAAAAAAACATCACTTCCACACCCACAGCACCCCGCAGTGGTGTTCGAAAGAACATCACGACCCCACATTCACAACACCCCTCCGACTCTTCAGAAATCTCATATCACAGGAAATTACAATCGGTCGGTGATAAAACGGGCAGTGCATATGAAGGGAAAAATGGTCGGGATGGTATCAGATTGGTGCGATATGCGGGACACATGTTTCCCTGGCGGCAATTGTGATACAGAGGGTACCCATTACACCAGAAACCCAATCTTTTTACCATCCGGGCACTGGCGTTTTTATCCCCCTGAAAGCAGCAGGTTCCCATTACAGAAAATCGGAGCCTTCACTGGGACAGATTTTTCCGTCCCCCGCCCCCGCCTCAGGTATTACACCAGGTGTTATACGTGCGGTCATACTCCCGTTCAGGCGGGGTTTCATAGGCGGAGAAATCAGGATTTTCCTTCCAGGGATTTTGAATCACCTCCAAAAGTTTCGTGATTTTTTCCAGTGATCCCGTACGGTGGTGATCATCCAGAGCCTCCTCCAGAAGATGGCTGCGCAGAATATACCGGGGGTTTGCTTTTTCCATGATGTGCGGATACAGACCAACTTTGGCACTATCCCGGCGTATACTGAGAAATTCAGCTGTTGAGAATACCCCATCAGAAGATGTGCCCGGCGCCCCGAGCTCCACAAAGGCAGTGGTATAATCCGCCCCTGCTTTTTCAAGCCAGCGAAGAAAACGGGTAATAAGAGGTGCGGCAGGTGTCTCATCTCTGATCCCAAGCTTTGCCTTCATCATGGAATAAAAGGCCGCATCAAAATGGGCATCAAAGCGGGAAAGAATGGTGTTTACAGACCGCAGGGCACGGGTTTGGTCGTGATGAACAAGAGGGGCCAGGGCTTCACCAAAACGGGCAAGATTCCACTTAAGTATGTCTTTCTGATTCCCGAAGGCATAGCGTCCCTGCCGGTCGATAGAGCTGAATGCCCTGCGGGGATCGTAATAATTCATAAAGGCGCAGGGACCATAGTCAAAACTTTCGCCGGAGATGCTCATATTATCCGTATTCATTACCCCGTGAATAAACCCCACACCGTACCACCGCACAACCATGGTGATAAGCGCGTCCATAACCGATTCAAAAAAAGCAAGATACGGCTCTTTTGAATTTGCAGCGCCGGGATAAAGTCGTCCCATGGTATAATCGGCAAGTTCCTGCAATGTATCACGGGATTCAGCGGCCGCACAGTATTCAAAGGTACCCACGCGGATATGGCTCTTCATCACCCGCACCAGAATACCTCCCGCTTCGGGCCGGGCGCGATACACGGGGCTGTGGGTGGATACCACAGCCAGCCCCCGGGAAGAAGGAATACCGAGATGGGTTAGGGCCTCGCCGTAGAGATATTCCCGCAGCATAGACGTACGTGCAGCCTTTCCGTCCCCACCCCGGGAATAGGGCGTTTTTCCGCTCCCCTTCAGCTGAATATCCCACCGGGAGCCGTCCGGAGCAATCTGCTCACCGAGAATCACCGCACGGCCATCCCCGAGAACGGTAAAATGCCCGAATTGATGTCCGCCGTAGGCCTGGGCAAAAGGAGGTTCGCTGTTATTTGTGCCGCACAGCGTTGCCCCGTCTGCAGCAGCAGAATCAATACCCAGAGACTCCATCAGTTCATGATTTTTTATCAAAACCTCCGCACGGGCTGTTTCCCGGGGGGAAACATATGAATACAGCGAATCGCTGAGGGTGGTATAGGTAGTATCAAAAGAATACAGTGGTTTCACAGGAACCCCTTTGTGTAAGAGCTGGCATTTCAAAATATTTCACGCACATCCCCTGAGGGAGCAAAGCAGAAATCGGAAAAGAAAAGTATAACTACCGGGGGATATCAGAAATACCCTCCAAAACAGGAAGTGGGATATGAATAAAGATTTTTTCTCCATGGTAAAAGCCCCGGAAAATACAGACTGCCCGTGGTAAAAACACCTCCCACACCCTCGCAGTGAAATGGAAATATAGTGCTCATCTCCGGAAAAAATTGATACAATTCCCTGTCAGAAGATCTTTGCAAAAGTTATAATCCGGTGATAAAGAACACATTGCAAAATATTTTTTTCCGATTGGTAAAAACCGTGTTTTTTATCAATTTATGAGTATATTACCAGTATAAGTCACCCGGGGATTGGTGGGTATCTTCCCCGGAGTGTTTTTCAGTTGATTTGTACCGAAACCGGGAGGGGTATATGAAAGTTTTCTCAAAAGAGATTACTGCTGCGCGCAGTAATTATTCGTTTTTCCGTATGTACGTTGTTTGCCTGTTACTGCTGATAATGACAGCTGGTGCAGCCTATGGAGGGGAGATTCAGGTACCGATCCCCGATATGCAGATCGATGTCTCAGCAAATTCACGGGGGCTGGCGCAATTCTCCGACGCAGAATTTGCCGGAGTTCCCGGGGAGCCTTATCTCCCCACCTATGTTGCCTCCGTACTTCTTCCCCCAAATACGGACCTTTCAACCGTGGAATATTCCCTTGATTCTGTTGAGGAAGTTCCCCTTGAAGGTGAGTTTGATGTTGCTCCCATGCCTCCCTACAGAAATCGTGAGGGCGGAACATGGCCCCAGGGGCTTGACGAAAGCAGCAACCGCAATACTGCGGTGTATTCGCGCAATGAATTGTATCCCCGGGATCCCATCTCTGTATACGACGAGGGAAAACTCGACAGATATGTCATTGCCGACGTGGGCATAGCCCGATTCCGCTATAATCCCGTAACAAAAAAAATGTATCGCCGTACGGGAGGTGTTCTGCGGATTTCATATTCCGAAGCCCGGGACTACAACGCCACTGAAAATACGGCCTATCCCATTATTGCTGAAGATCGTGAGCGCGTGAAGAATATGGTTGTTAATTACGATGACCTGGGCTCACGGTATGACTCAGAGTTCAAAGTACAGAGTCAGGATCGTCAATTATTCCTTATTACCACAACACAGATCAAAAACAGTCTGAATTCCCTGTCGGAGTATATTCAGTCCAAGCAAAACAGAGGTATTGAGGTGACGGTTATAACCGAGGAAACCTGGGGAGGGGGCACCGGAGAAAACGGCGGAGAAAATCTCCGGGCATGGCTTCAGGAAAACTATCAGTCCCTGGGGATTCGTGATGTGCTGCTCATCGGTAATCCCAGCGCCAGCTCAGGAGACGTTGGTATGCTTGTGGACCCCTATGAATGGTCTGATGCGGTATGGCACGATTGGGGGTTTGCCCAATTATCAGGATCACCGAAAAGTGATCGCAAGGTGGAAATAAATGTAGGCCGTATTCCCGTGTACGACAATAATACCAGTGTCACCGATGATATCCTGGACAAGATTATTGCCTATGAAAGCGCTCTCCCCGAAGAAGCCGAATGGCGAAAAAACATATTATGCGGCGCCGGCGGATATGCTGCGAGCTCAAAGGGTGACAACGTCTTTAATGCCGTGCATAACCGTCATGTGTCAACAGAACCCGGCTGGAGCAGTTATCGTATCTATGGAACAAAATACGGCCAACCCCTTTCAGGATGGGATAAGCTGGGTATCAGTTCAACTATCTTTACGGAACAGTGGAGCAATAATCCCTACGGCCTTTCAGCCTGGTGTACTCACGGCTCCAGTACCAGCGCCCAATATGTTTTCGGCAGTAGAAATGCCGCTCAGGTCGGTAATAGATACCCGTCATTTGTTATGATGGCCGCCTGTTCCAATGCCTCCCCCTCACGCTCAGGCAACCTTGCCTTTATGACACTCAAAAATTGCGGTATGGGGTCCTACGGCGGGACAACATTAACTGCCTATAACGGCCAGATTGATGGAGGTGTGGACGAAGGATGGACGGTCAAATTCAGCAAGTATATGATAAATGATAAAATGGAAGCGGGAGCGGCCCTGACAGCCCTGCGCGATTACCATCCTCAAACCACGGGATGGTATAACCGGTTAACCTTTGTGCTCTACGGAGATCCCACGGTGGGCATCTATACCTATGGTGAGGATATCACCAGTTACACCCTCAGTACCACTGCTGAAAACGGTGCAATTACTGCCGATCCCGATCGTGAAGTTTTCCCTGAAGGAACTGAAGTGGAACTCACTGCAGAAGCTGATTTCGGCTATACCTTTTCAGGCTGGAGCGGAGATGTTTCAGGCTCTGACAATCCGATCACCATAACCATGGACAGCGATAAGAACGTCACGGCCAATTTTGAAGAAGTTACCACCTATTCTCTGGAGGTCATAGATGAAAACGGTGTAGTTGAGGTTGATCCCGACCGTGATGTGTTTCTTGAAGACGAGGAAGTAACCCTTACGGCCTATCAGGATTCCGGGTTTGTTTTTATGGGATGGAGCGGTGATGCAGAGGGAACAGACAATCCTCTCACCCTTACCATGAGCGAGGACAAATCCGTAACCGCCGTGTTTGAACCACGCGATGAGTATGCCATTTACGAGCAGGGGGATATCTCCATTGCCTCCGTATCATC
>JBNJEI010000099.1:0-4626 GCA_051745755.1 Fibrobacterota bacterium | reverse complement strand
GATAAGGGTTTTTGCCTCTTCCTCCAGAGCCTGTGCCCGTGCGGCAAAATCATCAAAATCAATGGAATACTGAGAAAGCATTTTAAAGTTGCCCAGGACTGCTTCACGGGAATTCACCGTTCCCTTCACTCCCTTCCCCGTAACTGCTTCAAAATCAACAGCCCGGTGAATCTCAACATTCTCACTCTGTGCTGCCGCACACACCGCTTCAGCCAGTGGATGCTCGGAGGAATCCTCCAGGCTTGCAGCATAGGTGAGCACATCCTTTCTATCCACCCCGGATGCACAGATGATATCCGTCACCTCAGGCGTTCCGCGGGTCAGGGTTCCGGTTTTGTCAAAAGCCACCATGGTTACATCCTTCATGGTCTGAATAGCCTCTCCATTACGAATAAGAATTCCACGGCGGGCGCCCATGCCGCTTCCCACCATAAGAGATGTGGGTGTGGCAAGCCCAAGGGCACACGGACAGGATATTACCAATACCGCCGTGGTGGCAAGAATGGCCAGAGTCAGGGGTGCTACCTCTGTGGTTATCCAGGGAAAATTAAAATATCGAAGCACGGAAAGATGAAACTCAGGAAACAGCATCCATGAAACAAATGCCCCTGCGGCAACAACCAGTACGGCCGGAACAAAATACTGAGTCACGCGGTCGGCAAATTCCTGAATGGGAACCTTAGACCCCTGAGCTTCTTCCACCATCTGTATCACCTGTGAAAGAAAGGTTTCTTCCCGGGCCTTTGTCACCCGAACCTCCAGAGCGCCGCCCTGATTGATGGTGGCCCCAAGAACCGAATCACCCTCTGAGCGCTGCACCGGCAGAGATTCACCTGTTGCCATGGATTCATCAATGGTGGTGGTCCCTGAAATAATGTCACCGTCCGTGGGAATCTTTTCACCGGGTTTGATCCGCATAATATCACCGATACGCAGGGTACGAACATCCACCTCCTCCTCTTTGCCGTCCACAAGAATCCGTGCAGTTTTTGCCTCCATGGCAAGGAGTTTCTGTATTGCCTGGGAAGCACGCCCCTTTGCCTTTGCTTCCAGATACCGTCCCACAAGGTGAAGGGCCATAATAGCGGCTGCCATTTCAACAAAGGTGGTAATATCAAACCAGAAGCCGAGCATGCTGAGAAGATAGGGTATCAAAGAACCCATGGTAATAAGGGTATCCATATTGACCGTTTTGTTTTTCAGCCCGAGAAAGGTTGATCTATGGGTGTCATAGCCGGCGATAAAAACAGAAGGAATAGCAAGAAGAGCCGTAATAAGAAAATACCCCGGCACGGGAACAAACATATGCACACCCATGAGAACCATAATAATCCCTGCGGATATCGCCGCAATAAGCATTTTGTTAAATGCCCGCTCTGACTTCTTCAAAGAAGGATCCTCCTCTTCAGTATCTGAATGGAGGCTATAGCCTGCACGTGAGACCGTGCGGGAGATTTCCTCAAAGGAAATTCGGGATGAATCGTATCGGATGGTCATTTTCTCGGCAGCAAAATTTATCTGAGCCTGCTCCACCCCGTTCAGCTGCTGCACAGTTTTTTCCACCGTAGCAGCGCAGCTGGCGCAGCTCATGCCGGACACACGGGCGGTTATTTTTTTGTGTTCTGACTCCCTGTTTCGGGCTGAATACCCCAATTTCTCCACGGTTTTTATAAGTTCATCCTGTGATATCCTGTCTGAGTCATATTCAACATAGGCCTTTTCCGCAGGAAGATTAACCCGGGCAGAATCCACGGCTCCATGTTCATTCAGGCTCCGTTCAATGCGCTGGGCACAGCTCGCACAGCTCATACCGTCAATATTCAGCACTGTTTTGTTCATAGGCCCTCCTAAAAGTTTACTACTCATATAAAGTATATGAAAAAAAGTATTCTGTCAAGGTTTGGAGGAGGTATATCAGACATATGTCAGCCCTGCCTTACGAATCGGAATATAAAACGGATAAGTTATCATCTGAAGCACTATGTATATTTACAAAAAATATATTAAAGGAGGATTTCATGGATTCCCTGCAGGAGAAAATTCATACGCTCACCACGGCGGCACAATCCGCAGGCTACGGACTTGCCGCAGAACCCGTGGAAAAAATCAACCGTGCCCTTGCGGCCATGGCCGATGCCCTTGATACCAACCGCTCAGAGATTCAGGACGAAAACAAAAAGGATCTTGAGGCAGGCAGAAAACGCGGACTCTCCGCAGCCATGATCGACCGCCTCACCCTGTCAGATGGTGTAATCGATTCTATGATCAGCGGCCTGAAGACAATAGAAGGTCTCCCTTCTCCCGTGGGTAAACGCTACGGTCAGAAAACACTGAATAACGGCCTGCACCTGAGCAAAATGCAGGTTCCCATCGGAGTGGTGGGAATTATTTATGAATCCCGACCCAATGTCACAGTGGATGCGGCGGCGATCTGTCTGAAATCAAATAACGCCGTGATTCTGCGCGGCGGCTCCGAAGCCTTTTATTCCAACACCGTGCTTGCCCGGATTTTTTCTGATGTTCTCAAAAAAACAGGCCTTCCCGAAAAGGCAGTGCAGCTTGTTGACACCACTGACCGTCAGGCCGTACAGTATCTGCTGAAGGAAGCAGGCCATGTTGATCTTATCATTCCCCGGGGCGGAGAAAAACTGATTGAAACCGTGGTCGAAAATTCACATATTCCCGTAATTAAACATTATAAAGGAGTGTGTCATCTCTATATCGCCCAATCGGCCCCTCTTGAAACGGCTGTTGCCATTGCAATCAACGGCAAGACCCAGCGCCCCGGAGTATGCAATGCCCTGGAAACCATTCTGATTCATAAGGATTTTCCGGAAGATTCCAAAAAGGCAGTAATTTCGGCCCTGCTGGAAAAGGGTGTCACCCTGAAGGGGGATGAAAAAATCCAAAAGATTTCAGACCGGATTGTTCCCGCTGAAGCCGAAGACTGGGATAGGGAATATCTGGACCTTATTGCATCGGTCAAATGCGTGGATTCAACCCAGGACGCCATAGACCATATAAACAGACACGGCTCGGGGCATACGGAATCAATAATTACGCAGGATACCGATGAGATGCAGGAGTTTCAGCTTCGCGTGGACTCATCTTCCGTTATGGTGAATGCCTCTACCCGCTTTGCCGATGGCGGAGAATACGGCATGGGCTGTGAGATTGGTATTTCCACGGATAAACTCCACGCACGGGGACCCATGGGGGTTGATGATCTGACGACATATAAATGGATTGTTGAAGGTGAAGGGCAGGTACGTGAGTGATGAATACGGAAAAACTACTGAAACAGGTAACATTCAATGATAACGGGCTTGTCTGCGCAATAGCACAGGATATTGACACCAATCGGGTGCTTATGCAGGCATGGATGAGCACCGAAACTCTTGCCGAAACCCTTGAAACGGGGGATATGGTCTATTGGAGCAGAAGCCGAAAGAAGCGATGGAAAAAAGGTGAAACCTCCGGGCATACGCAGAAAGTCCACGAGGTACGCATTGACTGTGATGGTGATGCCCTGGTATTTCTGATTACGCAACAGGGGGCGGCCTGCCATGAAGGATATGAGTCATGTTTTTTTCGTACCGCAAAAGGCAATGACTGGGTGGTGAGAGAAGAAAAACTGGTTGATATGTAAAAAATAAGCAGCTTCCGCTTATAACCGGGGCTACGCGGGAATCATCCGGGAAGCTTTGGCGCATGGAGACCATCAGAACAGGGGGGCCGACCGCCGTACTCCCCTCGTCTGAAACCCCACTGCTCACCGAATAGATTTCCCCCCTTACCCGGAGCAGAAAATGAATCTTATGACAACATCACAAACCGTCGCCAAAGAATAGTGCCGCAGCAAAATCACCACTGACTTTTCAAATAAATCGAAGATTCGGTGCAGATCACAGCTATGTACCCCAAAGCATACCCACACCGAAACAAAGGACGCCGTTTCGGTGGCCTTCCATACGCATCAGAGAATAATCAACACCCACAGCGGCGGGCACACGATTTAAAGAGAATACTCAAGCAAAACAGGATGCGGAAACTACGGCACAGCATTTTCATATTCCCGGGGGGGGGTAATACAGCCGTCATCACCGATATGGGATTTATGGCGCATAGAGTTTTTTATACGCCCTCCCAGGGCACCCGCTCCCATAGTAAGGTTTCTTACAGACATCCCCCATTCAGCAGTCAACCCGCTGTGAGTAAATTCAAAGCGGCTCTCAGCAGCTCCGTAGGTCATTTTTATCCCCCAAAAGTACCCAGACGAAACCCCGGTCCAAAAATAAAAAACAGACGCCCGCCCACCCCCGCATACAGTCCCGACATATCAGCAAAACCATTCTCCAGGGAAATGCTGCCCCCGGACACCATCATACCACCGGCGTATCGGGGCTCATCTTCTGCGGCGGGTGTTATGTATACACACACGCAGAGTATAAGAAACAGTAAGAGGTATTTCATACTACCTCTTCTTTTTCGCTGTAATGGATGTTTTTTTCCCCATGCAAAGGAATGGTGGGTATACGAATGAATACAAGGGTCTTTGCCATGGCAAGCACCAAAGCAAGGCCTTTTAAAACAATATTTTCCACAGAAAAAAACATAAGCCCAAGC
>JBNJEI010000098.1:0-4892 GCA_051745755.1 Fibrobacterota bacterium | reverse complement strand
ATGATCTTCGTGGTTATGATCTTCGTGGTTATGATCTTCGTGGTTATGATCTTCGTGGTTATGATCTTCGTGGTTATCATCTCCGTGGTCATGATCTTCGTGGTCATGATCTTCGTGGTCATGATCTCCGTGGTTATGATCTCCGTGGTCACCGCAACCGGTACAGGAATCGTTTTTTTGCCGGGCATTGGCGGACCGTGTTTCCATAAGAGCAATACCGCTGCTTACGGGCACGGCTTTTGTCCGGTTTTTTTCCGACAGAAGACGATCAACCCAGGGGTCAAGGGAACGTCCCAGATAGAAGAGTAGATCCGAGCGGTCTATGCGGACCATATCCCGGGGTGAAGGTTCATAGGAATGGGGAGATACGCCGGGAGGAAGCAGAAGCTCCGCCTTCACACGTTCACCGCCGATTTCCCTGACAAAATCATAGAGGGGATATAGGGTGGTCTGAACCAGCAGTTTATCCCCCTCCTCTTCGGGCTGGGCACATCCCGTAAAAAGCAGGATGGAAATAATCAGCCCCAGTATAACGTATACATATCGCATGGCAGTCTCTTTTGTTAAAGGAAACGTAAATATATATTACCTGCAGCAAATCAATTGAGGACAGAAATGAACTTTTCCATAGAATCACCCTACTCCCCTGCGGGAGACCAGCCCGGAGCCATAGAGGAATTATCCCGGGGAATTCGAAATAAGGCCGGTCACCAGACACTCCTTGGCGTCACGGGCTCGGGAAAGACCTTTACCATGGCCAATGTCATTCAGAATACCGCCCTGCCCACCCTGATTATCTCCCATAATAAAACCCTTGCAGCCCAGCTCTATGAGGAGTTTAAAGAGTTTTTTCCTCATAATGCCGTGGAATATTTTGTCAGCTTCTATGATTTTTATCAGCCCGAAGCGTACCTGCCCTCCACGGATACCTATATAGAAAAAACCGCCGACATCAACGATGAAATTGACCGGCTTCGCCTGAAGGCAACGGCATCCCTTTTGTCCCGAAAGGATGTCATCATCATCGCCTCCGTCTCAAGTATTTATAATATCGGTTCCCCCGATGTGTATCGCGAATCAACCTTTGCCCTGAATACGGACATGTCCATTGCCCAGGAAGACCTGCTGCAGAAACTTGTCTCCATGCAGTATATCAGAAATGACATTGCCTTTGAACGGGGCACATTCCGCGTTCGCGGTGATGTGGTGGATATATTTCCCGCCTATGAGGAAAATGCCGTGCGCATATCGTTTTTCGGTGATGAAATCGATGAAATTTCCATCATCTCCCCTCTGACTGGCTCCACATTTTATACCCTTGAGGAATTTCTGCTCTTTCCCGCCAAGCATTATGTTGCCTCCACGGTTCCCATGAAGAAAGCCCTGCAGGAAATCCGCCGGGAGATGGAGGAACAGGTAGCCTTTTTTGAAAAGGAAGGAAAGCTTATCGAAGCACAGCGCCTGCGTGAACGGACTGAATACGATATGGAAATGCTTGACGAGGTGGGATATATCAACGGCATTGAAAATTATTCCCGCATTCTGGACGGACGAAAACCTGGCAGCCGCCCCTACTCACTTCTCGATTTTTTTCAGGGGGAATTTCTCACCATAATTGATGAGTCGCACATTACCATTCCTCAGATCGGAGGGATGTATAACGGCGACCGCGCACGTAAACAAACCCTGGTTGATCACGGTTTTCGCATTCCCTCCGCCCTGGATAACCGCCCCCTGAAATTCGATGAATTTGAATCACTCACGGACCAGGTGATATACTCCTCTGCCACCCCGGCGGAGTATGAGCTTGAAAAATCCGGAGGGGTTATTGTGGAGCAGATTATCCGCCCCACGGGGCTGGTTGATCCGCCTATTCAGATAAAACCCGCAAAGACCCAGGTGGATGATCTCGTCCATGAACTCCGCCATGTTGTAAAAGAGGGACACCGCGCCCTGGTAACCACCCTGACAAAAAAGATGTCCGAGGATCTGACTGAATATCTTGAAGAGCTGGATTTCAAGGTCCGTTATCTTCATTCGGAAATTGACACACTGGAACGTCCCCGCATATTATCCGCATTGCGCCGTGGAGAATTTGATATCCTTATCGGTATAAATCTTCTGCGTGAAGGACTGGATCTTCCGGAGGTCACCCTCGTGGCAATTCTTGATGCAGACCGTGAAGGATTTCTCCGTTCCTCCCGCTCGCTGATTCAGATAGCCGGACGAGCGGCACGAAACCGTGAAGGCAACATTATCTTTTATGCCGACAAAGAAACCAAATCAATTACCAAAACCATTGAGGAGTGCAGCAGACGACGCACAATTCAGCTGGAATACAATAAAACCCACGGAATCACACCGCAAAACACGGTGCGCCGCATTGAAGATACCTTTGAAAAATATGTGCCGGAGCAGCATGAGTACAGCACAGCAGCTGAGGAGCAGGAATATTCCCTTGAAGAAGCCTTTGATCCGGAATCACTGGACCGTGAGGAGTATATCAATGCCCTGCGCAGTGAAATGGAAAAAGCTGCGGCGCAGCTGGAGTTTGAACGGGCGGCACAGCTGCGGGATAAAATAGCAAAGCTGAAACGAAATTAACCGTTCCCGTGCAGCAGATTCCTGGACACAAAGAGTATTCGAAAGGGCATGCCCCGCAAAATGGCAACATTATCACCGGGAAAGCTTTTATCATGTAGAAAATCCCCGGGAATAAAACTCCGCCGAATGGAACGAAGGCCGTCAAAACGGGCAAAACTTCTGCGCAGAAACAATGTGCTGAGCACGGCAAAAAATACATAGGCTATTTTTGACCGGTAGAGATCATTTATAAGAAGTCCCTCGGTACAGATGCCGGACAAATGACGTAGAAGAGGAGAAATATCCTCCTGCCTGAGATGATGGAGAAAATGATTGGCAAAGACAAAATCAAAACGGAGCCTGCGAATATCCCGAATATCCTCCTCAATCACTGAAACACGGGGGGAATGTCTGAATTTTTCACGCAGAAATGCAGCGGCGTGGGGATCTTTATCACAGCAGGTAATATGCACGGACAGGTTTTTCTCTGTACAGCGGTCAAGTATCCACCGGGCAATATCTCCTCCCCCGGAACCGATCTCCAGAATGTGATAGATGCGGCGGGGATTATTCTCCATTCGTGTGATGATATATTTCTGTATATACTGCCGGGAATGGGTCAGATATCGGTTAATATGAGTAAACTGCTTCAGGGTTCGATTCAGCTGCACAGGATCGCAGTGAGGATCATCCATGAGTTCGGTTTTTTCTGAGCGTTGAGCAAAGGTTGTCAGGGACATCATATCTCTCTTTCACTGTGAAACACTGCGGTATATGAGTAAAATATGTCATGAGTCACCGGGGTATTCAGTATTTGTTCCCGTACCCCGGGGAAATATCCGTATCCGGAGAAAAAACGAAAGGTGTTTCGCTGTCTGTGACGGTATCTTTGGCAGAATGCGTGGTGATGCCGAATCATATTCACGGAATAGGAGTAATTGAAAATGAATTTATCCCCCGTCATCATAATAGCGTCTCTACCAACGCCACCAACGTCCGTCACATCCATGGGTGCGCAACCGGGTATTAGTATCCAATGATGTATCAGTATATTTCCGCAATACTACCTTGGTTGAAAGGACGTGTGACATTTGAAATCCGCAGATTCAATCCCGGATTCGCCTGGCAATTCCGTTTTCACGACCATATAATCCGTGATAAAAATGAATTAAACAGGACCAGAAAATATATGGTTCATAAACCCCAAAATTGGAATGAAGATATAGACACTTTTCCGAATGGATGATAGGCACCACAACAGGACGATTCAGCTCACAGCAGGCGTGGGTATTTTAACCCCGCCGATGACTTACGACAACGGCATAGCATTCAGACTGTACATTGATATGGTTGGTCACAAAAAATCCCCTGGGCGACGGGGAATTGTCCTTCACCGGAAAGTGTCAGCTTGCGCTGTTAGTACAGAGGGATACTACACCGTTCTATCCGGGCGGTCATTCATCCGGTGGCGGTGTCATAGTATACTATACAAACTGGAGTAACGATTCTCTTTCCAGCGGGTATATTTTCATAGTTGCCGAATGTGGATATACATCATAAACAGCCACTGATTGCAACAAAACCAAGGGGTATTATGCCTCATGCCATAGCACCCCAACTGCCCGGGGATGCGATTTCGGAAATACAGGAACCAAATTGCAAGTATTATTGGTTCCCAGGACGAATTTCTTGATCCCGCCGTGGTTGTTGCATGTACTCAATACCAGGAAAAAACAAGCCCGCGTCTGTTTCTGAAATAATTGATGAAGAAAATCATGTATCGATTTTGATTGATAGTGGCAACAAAATCGGAGAAACCATTACCCATTGGAACACAGGGAAACGGCCCCTGCCACGCACTGAGTCCGTCTTCAATTGGGCAACACCATATGTGGGTAACTGATGTACCGTACCCTCATACCTGATTCCACATCCAGGGGTTTTTCATTATTACACCTCATTACACCTCTGCAAAAGCCGTCCTGAACCTATGACCCTGCTGCCCTTTCCGTTTCCCCCTCAAGGACACCCCCGGATTATACCCTCACCGCGAGGTAAGCATAAAATGGGAGGAGGCCAGCTGTCCCTCTAGGATGGAAAAAAGAATGGAAACGCAGTGTGAAACAACATATTTTTACAGGATATTGTTTATGGCGGATACACCGGACTGCAAAAGGGAGTACTGGTATGACAGACATTCCAAATATCACACTTTTCTCCGACGGCGGTGCCCGACCGAATCCCGGCCCCGGAGGATTTGGAACCATACTTCGCTATGGAGCATACGAAAAGGAATTTTCTCAGGGCTA
>JBNJEI010000097.1:0-4926 GCA_051745755.1 Fibrobacterota bacterium | reverse complement strand
GAATGGGAATGTGGGGCTGATTTATCCGCTGACTCAATTGAAGCAAATTTCAAAGAACTCGCATTGTAGTTTGCAGGTGATGACGCTGTCATAACCTGTCGGTTCGCTTGACCGCTATCGCGGACAAACGACCGAGGTGTTCTCTGAACAAATTATCAGGATGATATTTTTTCATCTCTTTTGTATTTTAACTTGAGCCATTGTATTTTGTATTGAAGTTACTAAACTTAGAGAAGATATTATGCCAACGTGTTCAGCGACAGTTACTTTTGAGGTCTAACGACAGTAAAACAGGAAAACCCGCTGAGTGGCAGCACCCATTGCTGTATCAACAAAAAATTCACGTAAAAATTAACACGGGGGAATTGTGGATAAACCAGAGAATATCAAACAATCAAACATTAGAAACAATCATATTGCAGGTGAGGATCAGAAACCGAAGACACCCTTTCGTGTCATTCTGATTGCCGCCGTGGCAGCCATTGGCGGGTTCCTTTTCGGTTTTGACAGCGGAGTAATTAACGGTGCGGTTGAGGCACTTCAGAAGTCATTCGGCTCCGGTGCAGCGGGATCGGGGTTCAATGTCGCCTCCATGCTTCTTGGGTGTGCTGCGGGTGCGTTCATTGCGGGGAATGTATCCGATCGCTTCGGAAGGCGGACGGTACTCCTCGTGGCGGCACTGTTTTTCATCACCAGTGCATGGGGGTCGGGGGTGAGCTCCTCTTCGGTTGAGTTTATAATTTTCCGTTTGATCGGCGGTTTGGCCGTCGGTGCCGCCAGTATTATCGCTCCGGCCTATATCAGTGAAATCGCGCCCCCCGCCATTCGCGGACGCCTGGCCTCCCTTCAGCAAATGGCAATCGTTCTCGGCCTGTTCTGCGCCTTTCTCAGCAACTTTGCAATAGTCGGATCTGCCGGTGGAGCATCGGCTGTGTTCTGGTGGGGGTTTGAGGCCTGGCAATGGATGTTCTGGGTGGAGCTTTTTCCCGCAACACTTTTTTTTGGAGCACTCTTTCTTATCCCCGAATCTCCCCGCTATCTTGTGGCGGCGGGAAAACAAAAGAAAGCAGGGGCAATTCTGGGCCGCCTTGGACACGCCGTGGATGAAGATGCGGCTGTCGCGGAAATTGAGCGCTCACTCACCCACGGACGGCGACCGAGAATAACTGATATATGGGACGGCGCATCACGTCGGGTACATCCCATCGTCTGGGTCGGAATCGGTCTGGCGGCACTGCAGCAGCTGGTGGGAATCAATGTGATATTTTACTACGGAGCAGTACTCTGGAAAGCCGCGGGGTTTTCTGAGGGAAATGCCCTGCTTATCAATGTCATCAGCGGTGCGGTCAACATCGGCTCCACCCTTGTGGCCATTACCCTGATCGACAGGATCGGGCGCAAGCCGCTTCTTCTTTTCGGATCCATTGGCATGGCAGTGTTTTTATCCGCCGTGGCGATTTTGTTTGAAACTGCGGGAACACAAGCCAGCGGAGAACTGTCCCTCTCCCCGGGAGCCGGAATCGCAGCGCTTCTGTGTGCCAACGCATATATATTCTGCTTCGGCGTCTCATGGGGACCTGTTATGTGGGTGATGCTTGGAGAGATGTTTCCCAACCGCTTCCGCGGAGCAGCCTTATCAGTGGCAGGGTTTATCCAGTGGATGGCCAACTTCACCGTCACTGTCACCTTTCCGGTCCTTCTGGCCGGTCTCGGCCTGGGAGGCGCGTACGGATTCTATGCCCTGATGGCGTTGATTTCAGTGTTTTTTGTCTACTTTCTGATTCGGGAGACAAAGGGAAAGACCTTCGAAGAAATGGGGTAAAAGTCCGGGCCAAATAACAGAGTCTTTACGGAATATTGCTTTCCAGTCGGCTACATCCGACAGGGCGTAGGGAAAGCAATACTTTTTTTCACATACACCGGCCCACCTCATTTCACCCTATGCACAGGGTGAGCGTCCCTCATACGGACAGCACCGATGATTCGCCACGTGGTATCTGAGCTGTACAGAATTCAGCCCCCTGTGAAATAGCTTCTCTGTTCCACCGACGCGCCAATAACACCGCTGACTCCCTAAGTAATGCATCCAGGCTGCCTCCGGAGAATGTTCACTCACCTGCTGAATGCGGTAAAAACACGCAAAAACCGGAATGTATAAACATCTATCAACATATGCAACAGTCTGTAGGGAACCGGCCGAAAACACCACGGTACGCACAGCGGTAAAACATGCGCTATGATGGAAAAACCAAATCCCCCGGTCGCTTCGTATATCCGGAGTCATCTTCCACATATGTATGCTTCCGGAATCAATTCTTCAGGAATGTATGGGAGTGCACACCTTCACAGTGGGTTCAAAAAGACTCTGTGATGACTGCATCGATACGCAGGCAAAAATTTCGTGGATAATGGCGGAAAAACATATCATGGTCTTCGGCCCATGTATAGTATTTTAACAGGAAGCAGGGGAAAAGCAGCGGTGATAACGGAAGCAGCTCCCGAAGCCCCGCCCTGCTGTAGCACTTTTTTTGTGGGCTTCGACAATGCCGGGGCCAACCGTAAACTGCATAGCCTGGCCTGCTAAGGCTTCAACAGGAATCACATGCGGTCAAAAGAGAACAATAGCTGAAAACCCCGGCGACACGGAGGGTTTTGATGTGCACGACAAAAAAGGAACGATAATGAGACTCAGAAAAGCGGAGATCGGAGACTGGGAAATTCTTCTTCACTGGAGAAATGACCGTCAAACACGAAAAAATTCTCATACTACCCACCTGATTCACAAACAGGACCATAAAAAATGGCTGAAATCAGTGTTAGAGGACGGGAACAGAAAATTATATATCTGTCTTGAAGAGGGAATTCCCGCGGGCACCATCCGGGCAGACTGGGATACAACAACACACTCGTACGAATTGTCCTGGACAACAGCACCGGATTTTCGGGGGCGGGGAATTGGAAAAAAGATGGTGCAATGCCTCGCAGAGAAATTGAATGCGCGCCTCAGGGCAGAAATCCATGTGGAAAATACAGGGTCTGCAAAAATAGCAGAATCTGCAGGACTGAAATGCATAAAAAAAGAAAAGGGGATTCTGTATTACGCAAACTACTAAAACACTCACATAACACATCTTTTCCGGCAATGTCGGGGCCCAGGGTGTAACCTCCGCCGTCATACTACTGTAGCGTCCGCTTGGCCGAAGAGAATAAGTCCTGTAAAAAATGACAGCATCCACCTTACGCAAAACACTGTCTCCGATTATTGTGAACAGTATCCCCTTCCCCCCGATGTCAAATGTGTATATTGAATATACATGCTCTATGGAAACACGTAATGACGCGTTTATGCATGTAAAGGAGGTTTTTATGCACTATATTCTCCCATCCCGCACACATCACGGAACTGCAATACCACTACACAAAAGGAAGGTTATATGGCACAGGTAACCCGAAGAATGGTTGAGGAAACCGGTCTGAACGTTGATGAAATAGTACAGTTGCTGGTAAAAAACGCAGCGGCTGAATTGACAACATTTTATTATTACACCCTCCTGCGGGTAAATCTTATCGGGCTCCAGGGCGAAGGTATTAAGGAGATTGCAGAAACAGCGCGTATCGAAGACCGCAATCACTTTGAAGCCCTTGTTCCCCGCATCTATGAACTGGACGGGAAACTCCCCGGTGATATGAAGGAGTTTCATGATATATCAGCCTGCCCTCCGGCGAGCTTACCCGGTAATCCCCGGGACGTTCAGGCCATGCTGCAGGTACTGGTTGATGCGGAACGGTGCGCGGTGAAGGGATATACCGAAATATGCAATCTCACTGCGGGAAAAGATCATCGAACCTATGATCTTGCTCAGGCAATCCTGAATGAGGAAATTGAGCATGAGGCGTGGTTCTCAGAGTTTCTTGGTGAAGGACCCTCAGGTCATTTTCTCCGCAGGGGGGAAACATCACCCTTTGTCAGCAAATTTCTCCGGTAACCCCCAAAACAGGTCGGAATCCATGTGCGGGCTGGTGTCCGCACATGGTTGAACCAGTCACGTTGCTCCAGCACCTGCCCTCCCGTATCCAAGCCAAACACCGCCCCGGCTGAGAACTATCTGCCGCCATACACCTTCACAACAGATATATCATATTCCGGTTCAGATATGATGTATATTGAAATACATGCATTCGGATAAACCGTCTTCCATCCTCCGGACAGAGGAAATCTGCCGAAACCATTCAGCGTCCGAAACGCTGCAGTAATCGAGAAGAAACATAAGAAAAGAAAATGTTCCATGGGGTAATGCTCCATGGGAAGGTACACAGCATTAAAAATGCACAAAGGAAAAATTATGAACAAAGACGAATTCAAAGCAAAAGCCTCTCAGACCATTGACGAATTTTCTGCCAAAATCAATGAGCTTACGGCAAAAAAAGAGTCCGCCACAGGGGACCTGAAATCAAAGTACGGAGAAACCCTCACAGATCTGGAACGTAAAAATGCAGAGCTGAAAGAAAAATATGCCGAACTGGATAGTGCTGCGGATGAAAAATGGAAGGATGTACAAAAATCATTTTCATCAGCGGCAGATTCCTTTAAAAAGGGGTTTGCTCAAATAAAGTCCCTGTTTTAATATGAAAAGGTCTGTACAGTTTTCCGGCTGTACAGACCGTTCCCTACTGTCGAACAGACTTAAAGAGTGGTACACACACAAAAGTATCCTGCGGTGAAAATTCGTGTAAATAGAGCCGGAAATTCCCGCCATAACATATACAGGGTATATACCGGAACGCGGTTCACAGAAGCAATGATTCGGCACGTAAAATGTAATAGAGGTGTTTTTAACGTACGGGTAATGGCCACTACCATACGTCGCCGGAATCCCCAAGGGGGTATTTTTACCTCCGGATACCACCATCACTCACCACGGCACT
>JBNJEI010000096.1:0-5055 GCA_051745755.1 Fibrobacterota bacterium | reverse complement strand
GGGAGTACGAAAGACCCTGTGGGGTAATTTTCATGTTTTGGGTGAGGTGAGTATTTCAAATTCCCTTGGCGTGGTGATCGGTATCGGGATATAGATTGGGGCTGTCCTTTCGGGCAGCTCTTTTTTGGTGTGGCAAGTATGAAAATGAATTATAGTTATGGAGCTGATAATATGCAGAAAATATTCCTTGGGATTACAGTATTGCTGTGCGCAGTATCACAGATAACAGCCGCAAATATCCGGTATTCCGGGATGGTGGGGGGAGGCATATATCGGTATAGTACGTATGAATTGGACCAGGATAATAATCTGTCCCCTACGGATAAAACGCGACTCAGTGGTATCAGTACTCATGGTATCCTCATAGATGAGACCTTTTTTACCGGAGCTACGTTACAGGTAGATGCCGATTATACTATCGGTTTTTATGTTGACGGAGAGTATCGATTTCTCAGGGGTAAGCCTCTGCGTCCCTTTGCGGGAGTTCAGGTATATCCTGTTCCGGGATATGTCTTTAGGTATTCAGAAACTCTTTATGATGAATCTTACCTGAAAATCCGTGCGGGAGTACGAAAGACCCTGTGGGGTAATTTTCATGTTTTGGGTGAGGTGAGTATGTCAAATTCCCTCGGAGTATTGGTAGGTATCGGGATATAGATTGGGGCTGTATCATACAGAAAGATCAGACATCCGGTGTTCGGGAAGGACCCGCGGTACTCAGATTGCCCGCGTAGCTATATCCCGTTATTTCACCACACGTGAAACCGCTCGTTTTTCACGTTTATTTTTATACATACGAGAATCAGCGTGTTGGAGCAGCTCCCTGATCACGACTCCATCCTCCGGGGCGAAGGCATGTCCCAGACTTATACTCAGAAAGACATTTCTTTTCATGATGGACTGCGACTCTTTCTCTATACAGGCTGCGACACGTTCACAAATATCGTTCAGCATTTCTCGGTGAGAGATATAATTGAGAAGCAGTATAAATTCATCACCTCCGTATCTGATAACCGTATCACCGTGGCGTACATTATCCTGAAGTATGCGGGCAAAGCGCTGTAAGACTGCATCTCCAAAGAGATGGCCGTAGGTGTCGTTGAGGGGTTTGAAGCCGTTAATATCTATGAAGGCAATTCCGAATCCGGGAATATGGTTCCGGGCGAAATTATCCTCCAGAAGAGCAAAGAAATCATACATGCTGTTTCTGTTTGGAAGTCCCGTGAGAGAATCGTGCAAGGCCAAATGGTGTATTTTTTCCTGACTTCTCAGATTCACCGCGAGACTTAACCCGTAGGTCCACCCCATCCCCCATATGACGGTCATAATGAGGGTGGCATTGAATATGGTCAACAGGGCATTTTCTGATTCCGGAATGCCCCCGAGGGCCATGCTCCAGCGGACAGCAAAAAACAGTGCCAGAAGAATAAAAAATCCAGCGGTTACGCCGTGTACCAGTTTTTGAATAGGGGTGGTATGGCGTAAAAGAACCACGGCGGACAGCAGCAGGGGTATAATAATAAGGGGATCCATAAGCAAGAAGCGTATGCGTGCAGTATCCGGGGTACGTATGGTAATTATGCATACAGCACCAGCCGCGGCACCGTAGAGTATTTTTCGTTTTGGGGCGGCGTCAATACTGCGAAACTGAAGAATTCCTTCCAGGATAAGATATACTCCGATGGTACTCAGTGTGTTTGTAATAACACGCGCCGGGGTCCCAAGGGAGGTAGCAAGCCAGGGGAATATCCAGGCGGCTGCACCGAGAATTCCAGCGGCGCACCACAGACCGGGCCCCTTCTCCTCAGCGTTGATTCTCCATACAATAAACATGACCAGGGCGGATATTATCCCCGTGATGGTTGTAAAAAGTGCCGCTGTTGTTATATCAAAAACCATAGGCGTATTCCCTGAGAATATGAATTATCTGTGTATTGCAGTTTCTGTACCCATATATCCTATCCTATGGGCCGGGGATGTGCAAGCTCTTTTTTGCTCCTCATTCCTTTATCTTATACCCGATTCGGAAAAGATGGGCCACGAGAAGAAAGAGTAATACCAGTGTCACAGCTATAATTGCCGTGGAAAACAGGGGGGGGATATCGGATTGTCCCAAAAAGGTAAAGCGCATAAGGTCAATCATATAGAATACAGGATTAAAAAGGGATATTTCACCGTAGGGGGAGGGGAGGTTTTTTACGGAATAAAAAATTCCGCTCAAAAATGTCAGGGGGGTAATAAAAAAATGCGAAAAGATTGAGACATGATCAAATTTTTCCGCCCAGAGGCCGGCAAGAACTCCGAGAAGGGAGAATGTTGCCGATATAAGAAAGGCAACCACCACCGCGGCGAAGGGGTGAGCAACCTGCCCGCCGTAAAAAAAGATTGATACCACATAGATCACCAGTCCCACCAGTACGCCCCGTACAATTCCTCCCACCATAAATCCGATGGTCAATTGCCAATGGGACAACGGAGCAAGGAGAAAATCCACAATATTTCCCTGATATTTGGCGATTATCAGAGAAGATGAGCTGTTTGCAAAGGCATTCTGCAAAAGGCTCATTAAGAGCAGACCGGGCACAATGAAGTTTATGTAGGGGACATCATAATGGGCTACTTCACGCCCGCGAAAAGAATATGAGAAAATTATAAAATACAGAGAGGTGGATATAAGCGGGGCAAAAACAGTCTGGATTGCCACTTTTGAAAATCGCAGTACTTCGTGCTGTATCAAAAAATACAGGGATATCATTTCGTGGTCTCCTTGAGGGTTACCAGCTGCAGAAAGACTTCTTCCAGCTTTGCACTTTCGATGTCAATATCCAGTATGGTGATGTTTTTACGTTTCAGGGTGTTGATAAAGCAGTCCATTTCCTTTTTCTGCAGTTCAAATTCCGCCACCTTTTCCCCCTGAAGTTCATAGGCTCGTTTTAACCGCCATCCTGATCCGGTGATTTCTTCAACACAGCCCGTATAGGTAAGTTTTAAAATTTTTCTGTCCACAAGGTTCATCAGGTTTTGTTTTGTATCCAGGGCGGCAACTTTCCCCAGATTCAGTATTGCAATGCGGTCACAGAGCTGCTCCGCCTCTTCCAGGTAATGGGTGGTGAGGATAATGGTTTTTCCCGAACGGTTTAATCTGCGGACATAGTCCCACAGGGAATTTCGCAGTTCAATATCCACGCCCGCCGTGGGTTCATCAAGTACGATGATCTCCGGATCGTGGACCAGGGCTTTGGCAATAAGCAGCCGCCGTTTCATTCCGCCGGAAAGTTTGCGCGGGTTCACATGTTCCTTATCTTTAAGCCCCAGTGCGGAAAGAATCTCTTCGATTTTTTCCCCGTTGCGTGAAATACCGAAATACCCCGATTGAATACGCAGGGTGTCACGGACACTGAAAAAGGGATCGAGGGCCACTTCCTGAGGAACAATGCCGATTTTTTTCTTCACCCGAAGGGGGTATTCAGAAATATCATCTCCCAGAATCGCCACGTGTCCCCGGTCCTTATGGATAAGGTTGGCAAGAATGCCGATCAGGGTGGTTTTGCCTGCTCCGTTTGGGCCCAGAAGGCCGAAAAACTCGCCCTTTTTGATGGTCATGGACACATCCTTCAGGGCGTGCAGGTCGCCATACCATTTATTGAGATTTGTTATTTCTATGGCAGAATCCACCATGGTGTCCTTTGTTTGGTTTTGAAGTATTTGAAAATATGAAGTGGGGACGTGTGTTGCAGTATTTAATTGCAAAACTCCTGTATTATGGCCGTAATCATTCCTGTGGATGACAAAGAAATGTAAAGTTGACAGTATATATAAGCCCGATATATTATAGAATATGAGAATTACATAAAAGGAGCTTCTATGAAAAAAGAGCGGGCTATTCTGGCAGGGGGCTGTTTCTGGTGCCTTGAAGAGGTCTTTATAGACAAAGCCGGTGTACAGAAGGTTACTTCCGGATATGTGGGGGGGCATGTGGAAAATCCCACCTACGGGGAGGTGTGTTCCGGTACCACCGGTCATTATGAAGGCGTTGAACTGTATTTTGATCCGGATAGAATTTCCTATGAGGATATACTGCAGATTTTCTGGCGCAGCATTGATCCCACAGATGAGGGCGGGCAGTTTGCCGATCGCGGCCCACAGTATACAACAGCAGTATTTGCCACCACCGAAGAGCAGTTTTTTCAGGCGAAAGAGAGCAGAAAACAACTTGATGCTTCCGGGCTTTTTGAGAGACCCGTGGTAACAGAAATAAAAACGGCGTCTGTGTTCTGGCCAGCGGAAACCTATCATCAGGGATTCTGTAAAACCAATCCCGATCGCTACAGGTCCTATAAAGAAGGATCCGGGAGGAAAAAATTCCTGGAATCTCACTGGAAACATAATTCTCAAAGACCCGGGAAAACGGATCTTACCCCTTTGCAAAGAAAAGTGGCCCTGGAGGGTGGTACAGAGCCGCCATTTCAAAACGAATACTGGAATACTAAAGCAGAAGGTATTTATGTTGACATTCGGACTGGGCAGCCGCTTTTTGCGTCAGTGCATAAATACGATTCGGGTACGGGCTGGCCCAGCTTTTTTGATGCCATAGACAGAGAGCGTATTATCACTAAAAAAGATCGCAGTCTGGGGGTGGAACGTGTGGAAATCCGCAGCCGTGAGGGCGATATACATCTGGGACATGTTTTTGACGACGGCCCGGAGCCGACAAAAAAGCGGTACTGCGTAAATTCTGCTTCCCTGCAGTTTATTCCCCGAAAAGATCTGGTCAGTCGGGGATATGAAGAATATGTACCGCTTTTTGATCCGGAATAAGGCACAAAAAAACTGCCATATTATAAGGTATAGGAAAAACGGACCAAAATAAAATCCCGCTACAGCAAAATAAATGTGCAGAACGACGTTTTCTGTGATAGATTATGTGAGCAGGTGCAGGGTGTTTGAATACAATCCAAACGAAAAACACAAAAAAGAATAAAAGACATTGACATTGAAAGCTGAGAGGGTATATATTCTACCCGCACTTGAGAGAGTGCAGTTCTTTTAAAAACG
>JBNJEI010000095.1:0-5172 GCA_051745755.1 Fibrobacterota bacterium | reverse complement strand
GAAGCCACATTCGTTTACCATTTCTCTGGAGAAAAAGAGATTGGAAATTATAATCTCTCATCCCGGGATCCATAAAAACAAAGCCGCTGTCAATGAGTATGTCCGTGAGAGACTTGGTGTATTTGAAACCGGGACTTCGCCAGTATCTTAGGGATTTCCTGCTTAAACCGATTTCGCGGGTTTCGGTGAAAATAGTATGTAATACCAGGCTGTCCTGAGCTGGACGGTACCACTGAAATTCCCACCCGGGTCGCCTTTCGCCGGTCGGTAGATATGTATCATCGGCGTACAGCATATTTGGCGTATGATGGTAGCCGTGAGAGCCCAGGCGAACTCGGTCTTCCCAGCCATATTTGAGGATGTCATTTTCAATGGTGTTGAGATGGTGGAAATATTCTTCCGGTGCTTTTTCCACCAGTGACAACCCATTATGGTGTGCATCAACCCAGTTTCTTCGTGGGGTATCATACCAAAAATACGGTCGGTTTTCTTCAAAGGAATTGTTTTGAACGTAGTTTGGCTCATCGGAATTATCTTTTATAAGGCGGACCTGATCAAAAAAGGCCCATCCCGTTGCCTGTTCCATGCGGAGATATATACGCAGGGTTGTATCTGTAGAGCCCGTCTCAAAGGACACCTGATATTGTTGCCACGGGGTTGAGCCGTGAATCTTCGTCCCTGCTTCGGTAAATGAGTTGTTCAGATATACTTCGCCGTATGCACCGAAGCCGTCGGTCACCGAATCAGTTTTCATCCAGTATGAAAGGGTATATGAGCTTTGAGGTTCACAGGGTATATCCTGCCATGTTTTCAGTGTCATCTGAGTATCTGCCTTCATATGCAAACACCAGGTGCCGTCAACTTCATCAAGGCTGTCTGGAATCACCGCTGGGGAGTTTTGATTCCAGAAAGGGATTTTTGCGTTTTTGCGAAAAAGAATTCTGTTCATAATCAAGAGATATCCCATCTTCCTTTTGGGATTTTGATTGAGCAGGCGTACCCAAAGGTGTTCGTAATTTGTTTCTTTATTGTCTTCTGTTGTCATATGCTTATAATTATCCCGACTTGGCAGTTCATCCCAATACATGGTTATTGCCTGACGATATCCATGGGGGTGCGGAGAGAAGCCGATCAGGGGGGGGGGTGAATCATTGTTTACTATGATAACTGTCCGCCGAAGTGTATCCTGTGGAGTAAATACAGATGTAATTAGAGGTCCTTCCTGAGTTTTATACCCGTGAAGACCATATGGGCGCAATGACGGTGCAATATCAAAGAAAAGCGTATTGTCAGTAAACCGCCAGTGAGAATGAAATGGGTTTGGAACAAAGATAGACGTATATGAATCCTGAGAGGTGCGGCATTTCAATGAATGGGCAAGGCTGATAGTGGTATTTGTATCCACTGTATCAGCCTGCGCTTCCAAAATTGAATAGGTGATTTCACGGCCGTCCAATATCGGAAGAGACAGACTTGAATCAAGAGCTGTGGTATCGCTGAATGATACGGTGTATCGGTACACTGTTCCGGCATAATTGTCGGATGAATCGATGGTGAGATGAATGGACTCATCCTGAAAGGGAGTACCTTCAAATGTGGATGGTGTCAGTCTTTCCATTTCCGGTGGAATGAAAGAACCGACACAGACAGAAATAAGAATATGGGCTGCACATAAAATAAAGGGTATGCGTATTTTCATGATTGTCCGTCCAGATATAATGTGTATCCTTTAAAATAAATATATATGTACATAATGCGAAATGCTGCTTTATTTTCCTCTGCACCCAAACTTTCAACCCTGTTTTATCTGAATTAGTCTCGACCGTAAGGGCAATGAAGACTCTTTTTAGACATAGTTGCGTTCTTCCTACCGCCAGTAAGCAGTGTCCTCTACTACTCACATCTCTATATGGCCCCCATTCCCATTAAGAGCATGCGAAAGACAGGTTTTACAGAGATTCCAGAGCCTTTCGTGTTACCCGCGTGGTGCCATGGGGATGCATTAAAAATTGAATGCCCCCCGCAATTCAATATATTCACCAAAATCTGAGCTGTATCCCAGGGTGGAACTCATTTCAAAAAAATGGTAGGGGAAGAGATCCCAGGTGAGGGCGTAGGTCTGTTCACTTTCCGGATTTTCAAGAAAGGTCTTCGTGTCGGAATCGGCGGTCAGATCATCCTGTCCGTTTGCCTCTCTGTGCTTTGTTATATAAATATGATTGATATGGCCGCCGCGGTAGTCCCGGTCCGTGCGGGTATTGGTAACAGTAAAAAACAGGCTCTGTTTCTCAGAAACAGGATATTCCAGAGCAAGGTTCAGCTGGTCGCTGTTGGGGCCTGCCTCAGCTCCGAGACTGTGTCCAAAATGAGTATGGCGGTGACTGGCACCTCTAAAATGGGTATACACCCAGGGCTCCACCCGGGTATACTCAAAAAAGAGAATCAGGTCACGGGGGAGCAGGTCGGTATAATAGCTGCCTCCCGCGGTGAAGGCCCATTTATTCCGCCAGTCATCACTGAAAATCGTGAAAGGGGTACTGAGATCATCCAGAAGAAATTCCCCGTAGAGAGTCAGTGGGCCGGGAAAGCGAATGAGGGCATCCATGGAAATGGTCACTTTGTCGCGGTCTCCGTTGAAATGTTCAGCAAAGACAAAGGGAACAAAGGGTATGAGATAGATTGGTTCTATGGACCGGTCGAAGGGGTAATCTTCGGGATTGATATGTTTGTGCTGCGGCCCGTCGGGAGCCATATTTGCTTCAATATACTCCTGAGGGATATCAAGAGAGCCTGCGTCATAGTCCGGAATCGAGCCGTAGACAATTGTTTCATTAAATCCAAGAACAATACGATCGTCGCGCAGGGGGAAATCAAGACGATGATAGTTTATGTACTTATTGTAGCGCCTGAGGCTTCTCAGCTGGCCGGCAATCTGTGTGTACCGCAGCGAATTATACGTCAGGTCTGCGCGGATATGCGTAAGGGGTGCGGCGGATGCATTGAGAAGCAGGGGGTTGAACCGGGCGGGGCCGCTGGTGAGATAATCCACACCCATACGCCAGTGAAGCCAGTTGTCTGTGGAAAAGGTTATCCCCGCACGAAATATATCGGAGGTGCGGATATTTCTGTTTCCTCCCGGATCCAGGAGATTGTAGGGAATTCCTTCATAGGGATTGTATTTGCCGTACTTCCATGTTGTATCCGTATCAAATTCTGTCCAAATGCTGATATCGGAATAAAATGACAGGGAGTGAATATTTCCATGAAGCTGAGGATTTACTGTTCCCTGTCCATACATTCGAAAAGAATCCGGTTGTGTAAACCGTGCTGTTCCGCGGTTGATAAAATTCAGATGAATCTGTGAGCTTCCGGTATCGGCTGAACTGTAGATGGTGCGTTTTTTTTGTATACGGTCTAAAAGGTGTGTCACAAGGATCTTATCGGTGGAGGTTCCGGCTTTTTTCTGAAGGGTCTGCAAAAAATCAACAAGGGGCTGTTTCCGGCTGGGACGGGTATAAAAATCACGCGGCAGCGGCGTGTCGTATTTGTTTGAAAAGTGCATCAGGCGCTGCGTTGTTTCCGGAGACAGGTGTACGGCATAATTGCTTTCCTCACCATACAGCTGAAATAGAACAACAATCAACAGTACTGGGAAATACCGGCATTTCATTGAGATACCACCTTTTTTCAGATACATGTAAAAATCTCTTCTGCTGCCGCAGCGGGGTTTGCGGCCTGGGTAATTGCCCGTCCGATAACCAGCATGGTTGATCCCGCTTCCAGGGCATTTTGAGGTGTGGCCACTCGCTTTTGATCCTGCGCCGAAATACCGGCGGGACGAATGCCGGGCGTAACCACTTCAAAATCATCTGCAAGATGCGGTTTCACCGCAGGAAGATCTGCAGCGGAGCAGACAATGCCCGATAGGCGGCAGTCCTGGGCAAGCTTTGCCAGATGCTGCACATGCTGGGTCAGGCTGCCGGGAACGCGTAATTCCCTGTTGAGAGCCGCTTCGTCAATGCTGGTGAGGACTGTGACGCCAAGAAGGCGCGGTGGATTGGACGTACGGGCCGCCGCTTCAGCGGCTGCTTCCATCATGGCCCGGCCGCCGCCGGCATGAATGGTGAGGTATTCCACACCGAGCTCTGCAGCAGAGATAACAGCCTTGGCAACGGTGTTGGGGATATCGTGCAGTTTCATATCAAGAAAAATCTTTCCGTCCACTCTGTGTATGGCAGAAAACAGGCTGTCTCCATAGCGGATAAACTGTTCAAAGCCGATTTTGTATATGCCGATACAATCCGCGGTCTGTGCAATCAGTGTTTCCAGATCCTTTTTATCCGCGATATTGTCCAGGGCCAGGGCTAGTCTGTCTTTTTTGTTCACCATTACTACCTTCTACAGAGTTTGTTTGTTGTAAAAATATATTTGAATCAGTTTCGTATTCAGCTTTTTTCTCCTGACTTCGATGCTGCCGCTGCGGAGAGGCTGCGGATATCTCTGCCTGCGGGATTTTGAAAGAGGGTAAGATTAAATTCCGGTGCCACGGCTAAAATATGGTCGAATATATCAGACTGGATTTTTTCGTAGGAGACCCAGTCTGTTTTTGCGGCAAAGGCATAGATCTGTAGGGGAAGTCCCTGGGCCGTGGGCTGTAAGAGCCGCACCATCTGTATCAGCCCCGGGTGGATTCCCGGATGGCTGCGGATATACTCTGTAAGGTAGCGGCGGAATAATTGTGAGTTTGTCATATTCTGATGATCAGTACACGGGGAGGGATTCGTATGTTCCTTTGTGGATATATGTGCTGCAGCAGGGGGAATAAATGGGTTTATTCGTGGGTTTTGTCTGAGCTTTGCACATTCCTCACCGGAGAGGAAATGTATGCTTGCAATATCAATAAGAACACTGCGTGATATTCGGCGTCCGCCTGTTTCCTGCATACCGCGCCAGTTTTTAAATGAATCCGAAATCAGAGCGTAGGTGGGAACGGTGGTTATGGTATTATCCCAGTTCTGCACTTTTACCGTGGTCAGGGTAATGTCGATAACATCTCCGTTTGCGTCATATTTTGGCATTTCAAGCCAGTCCCCAAGGGCCAGCATTTTGTTTGCTGACAGCTGAATGCCCGCCATAAACCCAAGTATCGGATCTTTAAATATCAGCATAATA
>JBNJEI010000094.1:0-5633 GCA_051745755.1 Fibrobacterota bacterium | reverse complement strand
CTTCAACAACGGCAATTCACAAACCTATACCCTGTCCGTGGAAAGCAGCGAAGGAGGAAGTGTTTCTCTCTCACCCGATGGAAATGTTTTTGACGAAGGTACGGAGGTAAAACTTACTGCTGAAGCTGATTTCGGCTATACGTTTACCGGCTGGAACGGTGATATTTCAGGCTCCGATAACCCCGCAACACTTACCATGAACAGCAATAAAAGCGTTACTGCTCAGTTTGAGATTGATGATATCGATATTGAGGGTGATAATTTATCCGGATATCTGGGATGGTACACCTATATTGATGAACACGGTTCCTCCATTGACACCTCCGGCGGACTGATTTCCAATGACAGTGTGGTAACCATATCCTTTGATATGGTCGCCGAGGACGGAGGAAATGACATCTGGCCCTATGGCGCCATTGCAGCAGATATTGCAACGCCCCTGGTTGAACCGGAATTTATGTTTATTGAGTACCGTGCTGATCAGGACTTCAATCTCATACTCCCCATGTCAACAATAACTCAGGAAGGCGCATATTATCGTGCATCACTTCCCGGCACCGACGGTTCGTGGAATACACGGATTATCAAATTAACCAAACCTCCCTTTGCTCAACCGGATTGGGCCGATGATATCCCCTTTGACAAAACCATCGTGGAAAGCTTTGAAATTGCACCGGCCTATAATGGTGCTGATGGCGAGCTTGAAATTCGCATTTTTATTATTGACGGATACAGCGTTGATCAGGTGGGGATTAATGGCGGAGAAAATGCACTATCGTCGGGTTCCATCAGGATCACCTCCAATACCGCCGAATCACTGGGTATTTTTGTCCCCGCACACGGTGAATACGATATTACCGCCTTTACTATCAACGGAAGACAGATCGGTCACGTTAAGAATACTCTTCAGGCCGGTAATAATACTGTAAGATTACTGGAAAATGAGAAAATATCCAGTAATCTGATACTTCTTCATATTGCCGGTGAAGGTTTTTCCCGGATACTGCGTGTAAATATGCAGTAAAATCCATGTGAATTTTGGTTCCGTAACAGGGGCTGTGTTACTTTAACACAGCCCCTGTTTAGTGATACACCGCAATTATTCGATCAGGACTCAATTGTTACAGGTGTCCAGTCAGTAACTACAAACCAGCTTCGCTGAAGATACGACAATTTGGTTTTATACGTGGAAATACACCACTCGTTCACGAAATATACACCGTCACAATACGTATACATCTTTGAAAATCCAATACAACATGTGCAGAAAATGGGGCACCTCATGGTCATATACTATTCGTCATTCCTATGAAATACGCGGGGTTAGCCGCATCACTCACCGGGACGGCACTATTCACGTAATATGTTTCTGCCCCGGACACATCGGGCCAATCAAAAAGAATGCGCCGGATAATATTCTATACAGGACCTTTGCACAACCAGAGACCGTAACACTTCTCAGGGTAATTATGGAAATCAGTGCTATCGCTCAGCACTCTTCACCGGAACAATAATTTTACTGCTTATATATTCGTGACAAATAAAAACAGTACAGCCCGAACACTGCAGGGGCAGTATTATAAAACAATACTGTATTTCAGCAGGAAAGAAAAGGAGGGACCGTACGCCCCTCCACTGTAAAAAGGATCATCTCTCTGATGAACGGACTGATAAAATATCAGGTAAGAAAAAAGGAAAATCCTACGGAGACGTTAAAGAAATGCAGCCAGTTATCAACATAGCCGTCACTACCGTATCCTGAGGAGTCACCCTGGCCTTCTGCCCCACCTCCGATATATCGAAGATTCAGAAAGGTTTCTCCGGGGAAATCTTCAAAGGTATACCCCCCCCGAAGGGATGCATCAAGAATGGCACCGGTTACATCAGTGTCCGAACCATTCAGATAACTGATGGGGGCATACATGCCGTCGGCTTCCGCCCCCACCCAGTATGAATTTGAAAAATTGCGGCGAAAACGTGCCTTTAAAGCAGGTACCGGCCCGATATCATTTTCAATGACAAAGGAATTGGCTTCCTTATCCTCAAAAGAAATTGTGGCATTGCGAATCTGCAGGGAGAGCCCCACACCCAAAAAGAGAGAATCATCCGACGGATATAATTCCCGCAGCCAGCTTACACGGTAAAAGGGGAAACCATAGACCATCTCAACGGCAGAACTGTCCGGAAACTCAACACCGTTAAATGTGACATCCCGTTCAAAGACTGCAGAGGTTCGCAACTCAAGTGGTTGATACAGCAGTATAAAACTATGCCGGGGATTAATTCGGTGCTCCAGACTTAGCCGGGTTACGGGATATAGGTTATTCTGTCCTCCCTCCTCTACATAATCAAAAGCTGTGCCTGCACGGGAAAACTGAACAGTATGGCTCATAACTCCCAGAAACCCAGTCTCAACGGTGGCACGCAAGCCTGCGAACACGCTGCCTGCGGCCATCAATGCAATACATATCGTCTTCTTCATCATTCCCCCTGTATTTCCAAATATCGCTTAAATATATTTTTCAGTTATGGGTTTTTTATCTCCCATGGGATAAACATCAAATTCATCCTGATCCAGATTATGATCCACAAGAATACGCAATCGGAACCCATGCTGTTTTTCCAGATCCTCAATCATGGTTTTATCCGTATCAAGAAGATATTCAGACGCAGCAAGGGGAACGCTTATGGATAATTGACGGGGAACAGTCTTATCACCCGCAGCCCGATGGAGCCACCGCTCCACACGCGTTGCCAGGGTTGCCGTGGAAAATACCCGACCAAGACCCATGCATGAGGGGCACACATCGGTTAATAATTCCTGCAGCTCAGGCCGCACCCGTTTCCGGGTAATTTCCATAAGGCCGAATTTTGAAAGACGGGTGAGAGATGTAGTGGTGGGATCCCTCTCAAGAACCTTTTCCATGGTCTGCTCAAGTTTCTTGCGATTTTTAAAGCTCTTCATATCAATAAAATCCACCACGATTATTCCGCCGATATCCCGCAGGCGAAGCTGCCGGCCTATCTCTTCAGCAGCCACCATATTGGTTTCAAAGACGGTTCTTTCCAGATTGTTGCTCCCCCTGTTTCTCCCCGTATTGACATCAATTGCAATGAGTGCTTCCGTATGATCAAAATACAGATAGCTGCCGTTTGACAGCCATACCTTGCGCTTTATGGACCGATCCAGATCACGCTCTATATCAAAGGCATCAAAGAGGGGAATATCACTCTCGTAATGGGAAACCTTATCCACCAGTTCCGGCGAAATCTTTTCCAGATAATCCACCACTTCATCATAGTCTTCATCACTGTCAACAATAATCTCATCAACATCGCGGGAAAAAAGATCACGCACCACCTGGGTAACAACACCGCGCTCTGTATAGAGTTTTGTGGGGCCGCTCCCCTTGAGGGCCACCTTCTGCACCTGATGCCAGGCATTAACCAGAGACTGCAGTTCCTTACGGATATATTCTGCGGGGACGCGCAGCCCGATGGTGCGCACAATACATCCCAAACCGGGAGGCAGCATATCCCGAACGAGCTTTTTCAGACGACGACGATGATCTTCGTCTTCTGTTTTCTTTGAGACACCGATAATCTTTGAATCGGGGACGAGTACAACGAATCGGCCGGCCAGGCTGATCTGGGTGGTAATCTTGGGACTCTTATCACCAATGGGCTCCTTGATAACCTGCACCAAAAGCTGCTGTCCTTCTTCAAGTACATTTTCTATGGGAACCGTGGGAACAGAGCGCTTATCTCTTCCCGCCCTGTTGAGATAGCTTTCCACATCTTTTTTGACACGGGCGTTCTGATAGGGCAGCAACGAAGGGTCCACATCAGAAATGTGGAGAAAGGCGTTCTGCTCATTTCCGATATCAAGAAAAGCCGACTGAATACTCGGTACAACCTTTGTTACAGTCCCCCGATAGATATTTCCCAAAATACGCTGGTTATCGGGCTGCTCAACCACAAGCTCAACAACCTTCCCTTCATCTAGAAGGGCGGCCCGTTTTTGTGTTGTGGAGGAACTGAGGATTATTTTTTTTGACATATAAACCTTGTCAGGATAAAGTTACGATTTCTTTTCTATTTTAAAAAAATAAAAATATATTCACAGAAGGAAAAGTATGACATTATTTTTTAGTTTGCACGTAATAGGTTTTTAACCAGTATGCGAATCAAGTGACGCAGTATGACACACATTTCACCTATATTGGAAAATAACCATCAATGACGAAAGGGGTGCTTTATATGCCACCGAAAAAGAAAAGTGTACAAAAAAATACCGGATCAGATAAAACCGCAGCAATATCCGCAGCCATGGGGCAGATAGAAAAGGAATTTGGAAAAGGATCCATCATGCGTCTGGGAGACGGCCCGGAACCCAAAAAAATAGCCACCATACCCACAGGCTCCCTCTCACTGGATATCGCCTTGGGCGCCGGAGGGATCCCCAAAGGCCGGGTAATTGAAGTATATGGTCCGGAGTCATCAGGAAAAACGACACTGTGTCTGCATGCCATAGCCAATGCCCAGAAAGCAGGAGGAGTAGCGGTTCTTATTGATGCAGAATATGCCTTTGATGCAGAGTATGCAAAAAATCTCGGCGTCGATGTGGACAATCTATTGGTCTCGCAGCCCGACACGGGAGAACAGGCTCTTGAAATTGCCGATACCCTTGCACGCAGCGGCGCCGTGGATGTAATTGTCATCGACTCTGTAGCCGCCCTGGTTCCTCAGGCGGAAATTGAAGGTGAGATGGGTGATTCCCATGTGGGGCTGCAGGCCCGCCTGATGTCGCAGGCGCTGCGAAAAATCACCAGTGTGGCATCAAAATCTGATACCACGGTAATTTTTATTAATCAGCTCCGCATGAAAATCGGGGTTATGTTTGGAAATCCGGAAACCACCACGGGGGGAAATGCCCTGAAATTTTATTCCTCCGTACGCATAGACATCCGCCGTATCGGTGCTATAAAACAGGATAATGATGCCATTGGCAACAGAACCCGGACAAAGGTGGTAAAAAACAAAACCGCACCGCCCTTCAAACAGGCAGAATTTGACATTATCTACGGAAAAGGGATCTCCTATGAAGGGGATGTACTTGATCTTGCAAGTGAAGCAGACATTGTGGAAAAAAGCGGCGCCTGGTATTCATATAACTCCGAACGAATCGGTCAGGGGCGTGAAAAAGCCAAGCAATTTCTTCTGGATAACCCTGCCATGCTCGATGACATCACCCTGAAAGTCAAAAAGCATTTCGGCATCATCAAAGAAACCACTGATGAAAAGAATGGTCCCGAAGAGAAGAATTCGCAGGAGAAATAATCGTTTTTGCACAGCTGTTATCTACGGGCCGGATCTTCCGGCCCTTTTTGTGGTATGCACCCAAAAAAGCAGTGTACACAGAATCGAAATACCGTTGTCTTTTGCCGGAATATCTTCACAGTACGGTCTTGTTTGATGCCACCCACACGCAGAAGGATAGACACGCAGGGGTGCCCGCAGAATTCCCGTATATTTTGAATCGAGTAGGGTGAGGGATTACTCCCTCTACCCTCTCACACCACCGGGCATACGGTTCACGTACCACGGCGGTTCTCTACAATACTGTCATCTGA
>JBNJEI010000093.1:0-5777 GCA_051745755.1 Fibrobacterota bacterium | reverse complement strand
CCTTCGGGGCGGAAATGATGCGAAGAAAGAGACATATGAACGGGGGAAAATTGTGCCAGGGTGTTTGATTTTTCCAGGTCTCCAAAACGATACAGAAGAATATCATTAAAAACCACTTCCATGGGATAGGGCGAGGGAGGTATATAAAACGATAAATCATCGTTGCGGGACAAAAGCGTGTCCAGTGTATCGCGGATAACATATATATCATTGCCGCTTTCAGGCAATTTCCCCCAGTCGTAAACCACACAGGTATCATCAAAGCGCAGATGTGGAGTATCAAAATCAATAAAATCCTGAGATTTCACCAAAACACAGAGAAGCACAATCATAAGCAAAAAGTTCTTACCGGGCACGCTCCACTCCCCTTTGGGAAAACCACACTGTCATCAGTATCCTATAGTATACCATAAGCCCATTATTTATCAACTTTTTTCGAAATATTTCTTATACGGTCCAAAACAGGCGGATGACTGTATTCAAGAATCACCTTGAAAGGATGGGGATTCAGATTTGCAAGATTTTCCACGCTTAATTTTTTCAAAGCCCTGATCAAAGCGTTCCCATCATAGGTATGTGCGGCAAAACTATCGGCCTGAAATTCATATTTTCGCGAAGCAAAATTGGAAATAATTCCGAGGATCATCTGCAGGGGAATAGCAAAAAAAGCAAAAATAACAGGAGCAAAATAGAGTGAATGTGAAGAAATGGAAAAATCTGAATATAATTGCGGCACAGACATCAGATATCCCAGCAAAGCAAAGAGTGCAAATCCTGAAATCAGTGCAGTAGTCACCATATACAACATATGCCGTTTCTTAAAATGCCCCATCTCATGGGCAAGAACCGCCACTACCTCATCGTCGTCCATCTTTTCTGTGAGGGTATCAAAAAGGGCTATCTTTCTATATTTTCCAAAACCGGTAAAAAAAGCATTTGATTTTCGGCTGCGGCGGGAACCGTCCATACTGTAAATATCAGAAAAAGAAAAATTGATCTTTTCAGCATAGGCCTTAATCTTCTCACGGAGTGGACCTGCTGTCATTGGAGTAAAAGTATTAAAAAGGGGCATAATAAGAACGGGGGCAAGTATAATAAGTATAATCTGGAAAAGACTGTATACCATCCACGCCCAGATCCATGCCTGGGTACCCAGCAGTTTAAAAACCGTAATAATACCCGTATAGAGGAGCCCACCAAGAATCAGACTCAAAAGATATCCCTTTGCGGTATCGGCAATAAATGTTGCCCCTGTCATAGTATTAAATCCAAATCGTTCTTCCAGAACAAAATTCTTATAGTATGCAAAGGGAATGGAATATATCGTGACACCTGTAATAAGAACAGTAATGAAGAGTGCTGTCTGAAAATAAAAATTATCACTAAAACCGTGCACAGCCTCCTCCAAGAAGCCAAAACCGCCCACTGCAGTAAAAAGGATAATACACATAACTCCTACACTGCTGCTCAGCACCGAAAACTGGGTATTTGCCCGTACATAATTTTGAGAATCCCTGTACCGATCTGCATCATACCACCCCCGAAACTCCTCGGGAAGCTGCATGTTCATGGCGCGAAGATTAACAATATCTGCAGCAGTATGGATAGAATACTGAATCAGCAACAACACAAGAGCAATCATCATGAAATTCACTAAAAAACTCCTTTTTTAACGGTCATGTCATGATAAAATACAAAAAGGCTCCGGAAATCCGAAGCCTTTTGTTGCTCTCATGAAAATTATGGTTAGTATTCTTTTTGTACCGGTATAAGCCCGTTTACCGGGATAACTGCGTCTATACCGGGCCATTGGGTCACTGCCAGGATCTTATAGGACCGCGCATGAACCTCCCGTCCATTGGAATTGGTACCATCCCAGGCTACGGCCAAAACCCAGCGGTAGTCACTATCGTCTTCGCCATCGGTTTTCGGCAATCTCCGTTCAAGGGGGATAACCTGGATATTATCCTGGGCAAACTCTCTTCCTTCAACTGAGACAACAACATTACCCACTTCATCAAGAATTACAATGCGGGCATCAAAGTCATTTGTCCGTACCTGATCTTCATGAAAGGGGACCATGGGATCAAGGACAATTAATCCGCCAAGAGGTACGTCAAACTCTTCGTCATCGAGTGTTCGTCCAAAATCACTATATGCATCAACACCATCGAATGTATCATTTTCATCTATCCAGAACGCATCCATTTTGACATTTATCCGCAATTTTTCAATACTTAACTCCACTTTTCTGTTTTGAGGATTATCCTGAATATTGCCGTCCTCATCCACAACATCGGTAATGGCTTCAACGTTAATCCAGATACTGTCCCCCTGAGTCGGGTAAAATCTATCCAGATTAACAGCAAAGGTATAGGTGGAATCTTTCGGATTACTCTCATAGGTAAATTCTCCGGAATACCGGTCATCCGTTTCCCCAAGTAAGAAAAGATTCTCTTCCTGGGGAGCTCCGTCATACAGGCTTGAAATCTCTTCCGAAAAGGTCACCACCACGGTATCTTCGCTGCGTTCACCGTCGACAAAAAACTCTCCGGAATTATATCGGGCTTTATAAATTACCGGAGCAATGGAGTCACCCACGGGAACGGCAATATCGTACTGCTGTCCCTCAAGGCTGATATATCGATCCACGGGAAAGCTCGTTTTGATATCTTCAAAGCCGGGAACAGGAAATACCATACGGGCATTATCGATATTACCGGGTTCTTCCCAGCGAATATCATTCTCAACAGTAACGGTATTATCTGTACCGGGAAATGTGCAGACAATCCTGTCAGGCAGCATCAGTTTCTCCCATCGGGCCTCCAATTCAACCACTGCGGAATCGATAATACCATCAGCAGCGGCATCAAAATAGGCACTTCCCTCGTCCACACCTCTGGTGATTCTTTGATACTCATTATCAAATACTATATCGGAATGAATGTATCGGGTATGTTCCGCCCAGAAAACAAAGGTTGTATCGGAAGTAAAATTAAACTCAGCCGCACTGGCATTCTCAGTGGTTGCAGCTTCATCCTCACCAAGGAGAATATATGCAGGTTCACCGTGAATATCTCCGTCATACTCTGTGCCGTCATATACGGCGGCAATACGAAGATTAAATCCATCCAGGGATTCAACATTCTGAGATACAGCGGGATCAGTCTCAAGTTTTCGTACGGTATAATTAAAATCCACCTCACGGCTGTCGTTCCAGATATCATCAATACCGATGGTCTTGGCCGTAACCGCAAAGTCTGTGGCGGTGCGGTTTTCCCGATCGACAAAATCAGCAAGAAGAATTTCCACTGACTCATTACGCTCTCCGCGGGTGGAGATTACATCAGCCCCATCATAGGTCACGGTATATTCTATCTCGTAGTCCGGTTCACTTTCAAGATTACTTAAATCAACAAAAAGTGTTATCGTATCATCGGCAAACAACACCGTACCACTTGCAGAATCTGCCTGTGGCGGCGGCAGTGTTGCTTCTCGGGTAAAGGACTCACTTTCATTCAGCTCCGAATTCAGATATCTTTCGGAAAAGGCATAGGCCCGCACAGTACCTGACTGCTTAAGCATATATCGGAATACTGAAGCACCGTCTTCATTAGTGGGATCCGTAACCTGAATAAAAACATCATCACTGACGGCATCTCCATCTACATCCCCTTCTTCGGAAATACGCACCTCCATTTCTTCTTCAAAGGAGGTGTCATCAGCATCAAAGGATGGAGCTTCAAGCTTCCGTAGTTTGAGGCTGCCCCCTGCCTTACCTTCAAGAAACCGCATGGATGTGGGCTCAATAGTTGCCGTAATTTCTATGTCGCGCGCATTATTATCCGCAGGATCAACCGTAAAGGCATCACGGAGATTAAAATAGTGATAGTCCACTTTGTCCCCGGGATCACGATCGATACCATCTTTTCGCAGTTGATAATCGGTACCATTATAGGTAATATCAAGAATAACATTATAGGAGGATCTGCGAATATCCGGACCCTTCACAGTAAAATCAACTTCCACTTCAATTTCATCAGCATCTCTATATGCCAAACGGCCATCCGCAGGTTGTGTTGTACCGTCATATACAAGATTAATATGTGGATCGGGATAGCGCCAGTCGTCAACGGCGATCCATTTGGTAATATCCTCAAGAAGAATCAGTGTTTTTTCTACATCGGCAAGATACGTGGGCTGAAACCCGAGCATACCAAGACGACGACGCCCTGTCTGTACAACAGAAATGGTGTGATACAATTTGCCATCCTCATCATACCCGAGAAGATCATCCAGTTTTGCGTTATAGGGGTCACCAAACTCAGGCTGTGTTTCCGGGGGCTGCACAAAATTCGGTATACCCTCACGCCCGGCCACCTGATCGCCAAGATAGTTTACGTAATATGCGTCGGGATCAAAAACAGCATTAGGATCAAAAAGTTCCTCAAAACTACGCAGATCAAGCTGCTCGTTAAAGGCCCAGATATCCGCCGCAGCACGCAGACGCCCCGTTTTATCGTCATCATGTTCCCAATGGCGAAAATCAAGTTCATCAATACCGCCAAGATTTGGAAAGACATTATCAAAAATCTGAGCCCTCTCTCCGGCAGGAAAAAGCTTAATTTGTAAGTCTCTGTAACCGCCGGATGAATAGGAACCAAAATAATTACAGGGTTCAGTAGGATCAGCCAGATTGTACCAGACGAGATCATCACCGTCACCGCCGCGGGAAAAATCGGCAATTCTTCGACCTTTCTCTATAACAAGAATTTCACGCCCCGTATTGGGATTTACCAGGGCATAATCCTGCGTAAAGCGGAATGCTTCCCGATCCTTCCCGTTATCATCAGTAAAAGTTTCAACCTCACCGTAATTAGCAAGATCACCGCTGTTTTCAAGCCCCGGTAAAGGATCATTATAAGAAGCTTCAACCTCTCCGTCAATCCATAATTCTGAACCCCAGTCAGCATTATCAGTCCACTGATTATTCCAGATAACCTCGTCCACAATATAAATCTCTTTATCATTAGGTTCATATCCAAGAATTATATCATGATTAATAAACACACCGGCATTCATCTCCGGTGCATAATAATCCTGCTCAATTACATCAACCGCTTTGGCATACACAGCCCATTCACCATTGGCATGACGCACTTCAACATCGTCACCTTCGTCATAGGTAATGTCATTTTTACGCTCATCAATAATATAATCAGGACTTGCACCAACTGTTGCTTCATAAATAATATCCTCTTCTTCAGGAGGAGCCACGGTCCACTCACCCAGGGCAATTCGATACAAGTCTTCACCACCAATATCATCCATTCGAAAATGGATTTCATCAGGAGTCTCCCAATCAGTACCATCTGTTTCTTCAAGAAAATTAAACTCCCGAACCGTTATGCCGTTAAAGGCCTTAAACCAATACCAGTTCTGTACTCCCATAACAGGAAAGGTTGTCTTAGCAGGGTCAATAGACTCAGCATCAGATACAGAAGCATCGCCGATGGTCAAAATACCGATTCCTGCCTCGGCAGCTTTGAGAAGTAATTCATAAAACCCATTATCCTGCCCCTCTTCCGACCAGGGAGCACCACCGTTGATATAAATAATTGCATCAGGGTTCTCACCGTCAAAATCTGAATTTAATTTTGCAAGATCAAAATTCCCGTTTTCAAAATGAGTATTATTATAAATTGCAATATTATCCAGAATATCATTGGTACCATTAAACGAAAAACCGTCTCCATAGGAGAGCTCCTCCGGTATAC
>JBNJEI010000092.1:0-6317 GCA_051745755.1 Fibrobacterota bacterium | reverse complement strand
GGAGCGCAGGAATATCTCATCGATCTTGCCCATAATCTGAACAGGACTCCACATTGCTCCGTCCTCCTCAGCCGGTGCAATACAAGAGCGAGTCTCACTGCCATGGCCGGTGATCTTCCGCAGACATCTTTTCGTATTCATGGCAAGCTTGCGGCTCTGCCCCTGGATGCACTGCGCATACGACAGACTGTGCGTAGGCATCATATCGATATAATTCACTGTAATTCAATTCCTGCCCTGATTGCTGCATCCTGTGCACATACACCCTGTCCCGTTGTGTTTACCGCCCATGACTCTCATCTGCCGGCTCTTAAGCGAGAGGTGGTCAAGCAGTGTGCTGGCAGTATTATTGCGGTCTCTGAAAGTGTCCACCGCTATTACCGGGAGGCGGGCTTCTCCGGAAAAATCAAAACCATATACAATGGGCTGGAGGATGCCTCGGAAAAGCAGGTAGCTGCTGCATCACACCCCTTTACGGTTGCTGTTGCCGGCAGAATTGTTGAAAAAAAAGGGATTCACCTCTTTATCGATGCAGCCCAATCCCTGGTACGCACCTATCCTGAGGTCCGTTTTGCCGTAATTGGAGATCCTTCTTCGGAGTATGCAGAACAACTTATGCAGCGGGTTCGGGATAATCCCTCCATTGTATTTCTGCCTTTTTTTCGTGATAAGGACGCCCTTTTTGCAGAAATCGATATATTGGTGAATTCCAGTGTGTATTGTGAGCCCCTGGGACGGACTCTGATTGAAGCGGGAATCAGACGGATACCGGTGATTGCCCCGAATCGCTGTGGCCCTGTGGAAATTGTAGAAGATGAGGTTTCGGGGCTGCTCTTTGAAAGCGGATCGGCGTATTCCCTTGCAGAGAAAATGGAGCGCCTGATACACAATGAAACCCTCCGGGCAGCTCTCGGAGACGGTGGCCGGACAGTATATGAAATAAAGTTCCGCATGGAGCACATAATTGAAAGGATACAGGATTTTTACGCTGCCGTAACAGCATAATCTATTTTACACTGCAAACTTGAGATGGAATGGTTTTTCTATGAAAATAATTGTAATGAATCCTCCTTTTCTGGATATGTACTCCCGAGAATCCCGTTCTCCCGCTGTAAACAAGAGCGGGACGTTATATTATCCCATGTGGCTTGCCTACGCTGTGGGATATCTTGAGGATCAGGGACATACGGTCAAGTTTATTGATGCCCCCGCTGAGCATCTTGAAAAATCGGATGTACAGAAGATTGTTCGGGAATTTTCACCCCGTTTAGTGGTTTCTGGCTCTTCCACGCCCAGTATATACAGTGACTGCGAGATTTTGGCGGAAATTAAGAAAGATATTCCTCAGGCCGTCACGGTTCTGGTGGGTGTACATGTATCAGCCGTTCCGGAACAAACCCTCCGGGAAGCTCCGGCGGGAGTGGATGCCGTTGCTTTTGGAGAGTATGAAGAAACCCTGCTTGATTTGGCAACGACACTGGAAAAGAAGGGCGAATCCTGTTCATTTGCGGAAATACAGGGACTTGCCTACAAAACCGATACGGGTGAAGTTATAAAAAATCCCTCCCGTCCATTCATTGAGGATCTTGATACGCTTCCCTATGTTTCCAGGGTTTATAAGGAGCATCTCAAGAGCATATCTCCTTATTTCTACGGTCACAGCAGACACCCGCTGATGGTAATCGTCACGGGACGGGGCTGTCCCTTTCACTGCACATACTGCGTTATTCCCCAGACTCTGCAGGGGCATAAATACCGAAAAAGATCCATAGAAAATATTGTGGGAGAATTTCGCTATATCGCAGAGGAATTTCCTGAGGTCAGGGAAATTATGATTGAGGATGATACTCTGACGGCGGATCGAAAACGTACAGAAAAGCTCTGTGATGCCTTGATAGAAGAAGGTCTTACAAATATTCCCTGGGCAGCAAACTCCCGGGCGCAGGTGGGGTATGAAACCCTGCGCAAAATGAAAAAGGCAGGCTGTAGACTGCTATGCGTGGGCTTTGAGAGCGGGGATCAGCAGATCCTTGATAATATTAAAAAGAGCATTACACTTGATACCGTACGGAAATTCCGTAAAGATGCAGCAAAAGCAGGAGTTATGGTACACGGCTGCTTTATGTTTGGTAATAAGGGCGAAACCAGGGATACCATGGAAAAGACACTGCGTTTTGCCAAGGAGCTGAATCCTGATACGGCACAGTTTTATCCTATCATGGCCTACCCCGGAACAGAAGCGTACGAGTATTTTAAAAGCAAAGGGTGGGTGGTCTCCGAAAACTACCGCAACTGGATTGATGAGGAAGGCCTGCATAGTTCCACGGTTTCCAATCCGGAACTTCCCTACGAAGAGCTGGTGGCTTTTTGTGATCACTGCCGTCGAAAATTTTATCTGCGCCCCGGATATATGCTTATGAAACTGGGGCAGAGTATCCGGCATCCTGAAGAGGGGAAGCGAAATATCAAGGGTTTCTTATCTTTGGTGAAGTATCTTTTTCGTTCATCTGAAAAGTAATCACCGACTATGCTGGGAAAAACCCTTGTTTCTGTTGGGGCAATCCAGTTTTTGCACAGCCTTGCGAGTTTTGGTTTTGGTGTGTGTCTGGCATTCTTTTTTGGCGCGTCCCCGGAAATGGATGCCTATATGGCAGTATCTGTTTTTGTTCTCTCTTTCCAGGGAATATTTCTCAGATCCCAAAGAAAAACATTTATACCGCTTCTTGGAGATTACAATACCAGGGAAGAACAGAATCACATATCTTCGCTTATACTGACTGCAAATGTCGGTTTCTTTGTCGGAGTTTCCCTGCTTCTTATTATATTCAGCCGTTCCCTTGCATTCGTTATTGCTCCGGGGCTTTCGCCTTCTCAACATGATATTATGTCTGGAATTTTTAAAATCCTGTCGGTTTTTGTTTTGTTTATTAATGTTAATGCAATTATCAGCTGTGTTTATCAGTTCCGCAATCGGTTTTCGTATGCTGCGCTGATAGAATTAATCGGTGTAATTGCCATGATAATTACGGTTTCAATCGGTTCTTTTTACTGGGGCATTTTTTCTATTGCCGCGGCAAAAATAGTTTCTGTTATTTTGATGTTTCTTCTGCTCTTTATTCCTTTGCGAAAAAGTTTTCGTTTTCAATCTATTGTCGGTGATAAGAATAAAGAAGTTTTGTATTCCTATATAAAACTAATGATCCCAATTTTCAGTGCATCCATATTTATGTGGCTTATCCGTTTTACCGATTCATTTGTAGCATCCTTTCTTGAAAGTGGAAGCATTTCAAATCTGAATTATGCCCTTAAATTGGTAAAACAGCCGGAGCACCTTCTTGCCTTTATCCCCATGATCTATTTTCCCATCTTATCAAAGCTCAATAAAGCCACAGATACTAAAACCTATGAGAAGACATTTTTTGATGCATTTCAAATGATATTAAGTTTTTCTCTTCCCCTTGCAGTGTTTATAAGTCTGAATGCACACACCATTGTTATGCTTATATTTGAAAGGGGAAGTTTTACCTCTGCGGATACGCAGACAGTTTCATCGATTATTCGCTTTTATATGGCAATGATGATTTGTGCCCCCTTGGGAACGCTGTTTAATAATGCGTATTACAGCAGGAAAAAGATTTTTCGGGCCACGGGATACTCCCTTGCGTCTTCCTTGACTAATATCGTATTAAACTTCATTTTCGCATATTTCTTTGGTATAAAAGGATTGGCGGCGGCAACATCTATTGCATATGTGGTGGGCAATATTCTGCAGGGTGCGAACCTTCACAAAGCCGTTCCCGGAGCATTTACAGGTCACGGAATAATAAAAATCACGATGAAGCTCTTGCTGATTATCCTTGTACCGACAGCACTGAATTCCGTCATACATTTTATATACAGCTCTTTTGAGGCTACTCTTTTCACAGATATCATCTTTCTGGTATCCCAGACATCAGTATTTTTTGGTGTCTATTTTGTATTGTGTTATTTTATGGGTATAAAGAATGTTCGCCTTCTCGCCTCTAAGGTATATCGTAAATTCTGGAAGAGACAAGCAAACTCTTATACCGAGTAACAGTGTATTAATAATCTTATAAGCCGGGGAACGAATGAATATTGTCTATCTGTTGGATGTATTTCCCAATGCCCAATCGGAAACATTTGTCTTAAGCGAAATGCTTCAGCTTGAAGATTTTGGCCATACCGTACATGTCGTTTCTTCACGAGGGGAACAGATCAAAAACCGGCGTTTTGATGCATCGTCTTTGAAGAAAAGGGTGAGTCATACCTACGGTTCTGGTGCAATTTCTGGTAAGATTGTTGTTTCGTTTCTGTCTATCCTTTTTTTCTCTGTGACCAGCCCCGTATTAGCAGTTCGATTATTTCGCTCTGCCCTGAAAGAGGCATCATGCTGTAATAATTTTATCTTTATTGTAATGAATTTTATTCGCATTTATCCACTTAAACCAGATGTGGTGCAGCTGGCTTTTCCACGAAATAATTATCTTGAAGCAGCCATGGTATTAAAAAAAATGCATGATGTTCCTGTTTCCTGTACGTTGCGGGCCATGGATATTTATGCCCAAAAAAAGAACTCATGGTATTTTTGGAAGCTTATTAACCGTACGGATTGTGTTATAACAATATCCGAATATAATAAGCGATTCTTGACTCCCAGGGTTACACTGCCAATACATGTTATTCATAGTGCAATTGACACAGATCTTTTTGTGCCGGAACACAACAGCTCATCCTTTTCCAATGGTATTTCTATTATAACCACCGCTCGGTTTGTAGAGAAAAAAGGGATTGAATATATGCTGAGAGCCTTTGATATGTTGCAGAGAAATAATTATTACTTTCACGCTGTTATTGTGGGTGAAGGGCCGTGCAAGGAACAATACGAAAAAGATATTGAGCGCTTCAGCCTGTCCTCCCGGGTTGACATCCGTTCCACTGTGTCTCATGAAGATATTCCCACGCTGTTGTCCGCGTCAGACATCTTCATACTTCCCTGTATTATTGGAAAAAATGGCGATCGTGATATACTGCCTAATGCAGTTAAAGAGGCAATGGCATGCGGCATAATTGTTATCACCTCACGTATTGCAGGCATTGAGGAAATGGTGGAACACGGAAAGAACGGGTTTCTCGTTCCAGAAAAATCATCCGGGCATATTGCTGAACAAATTGCAGAAGTTCAAAGAATGGATGACTCAGTATTGGCTGAAATCAGAAACAACGCCCGCAGGAAGATCATCGCTGAGTTTGACATCATCAATGAGGCGCGCAAACTTGAAGCATGCCTAAAAAATATTAAAAACTGAAAGTCCACCGCAATTCAATATATTCGCCAAAATCTGATCTGTACCCCCCAGGGTGGAACTCATTTCAAATAAACGATAGCGCAAAAGGATTACCTTAACTATGGCAATTGGCATTAAAAAAGATGAATACGGAAAAAGATTCCTTATCTAAACAGATATATGAATTATTCAAAGTCATTAATAGAGATGAAACAATTGTGATGTCTCATAGGCATCTCCACTGCGTACCCGTATAATATACGCTCCGGCCTGAAGAGTATTGCGTAGGTTAATAACCGTCTTTTCTGAAGCTGGAATCGACCTCTGCATAATATTTCTTCCCTGCAAGGTATATAAAGATACCAAAGTTTCCTTTTCAGAGAATAGTATCAGTTTTTCTCTGTGCAATGAGATGGAATGAATCGGGTTGAGTGTTTGATTGTCGTCAGAACCTACTGAGGTAATAAAATCTTCTGCCCTGAGAGAGTGGTTTCCGTTAGGTAAGTTAGGCAGCGTAACAAGTGTTGCATTGGGTGTTGTCCGGATTTTTGTATCCGGTATGACTGAGTCATTTAACCAATACCTTTCAGCACGACCGTTGAGAATGACAGTTGCACCGCTGTCCACAGCACCGCGAAAGCGGTAACTTACGGTGGAGCTGTCTTTGTGAATGGTGATGTTGTTAATGGCGTAGACGTTATTGGCGTTATCTGACCACTCATCGGGAAAAACGTAGCCGAGTTCCGGAAATTCATCCTCATTAGCCTGCAGAATACTGTCAAGATGAAAATAGGCTTCTTCAGGGGTTATGTCCTGGGTAGCTCCGAAGGTTGGTTCAGGGTGGCCCCCTAAATGTGCCAAATACCCCTTTGCCAGATACTCCTTTATGCGGTCAGGGGATTTGTCATGCGGTAGGTCCATCCATTTGCATAGGCTGGGAAGCCACATTCGTTTACCATTTCTCTGGAGAAAAGGAGATTGGAAATTATAGTTTTTCATCCCCGGGTCCAT
>JBNJEI010000091.1:0-6533 GCA_051745755.1 Fibrobacterota bacterium | reverse complement strand
GGTAAAGATGATCACCTGCACCCCGAAAAGCAGGCCCGTCTGCGCACGGCTGAAGCCGTGGTGTTCCACCAGGGAAGGCACAAAAGCGCTCCAGGCATAAATACCGCCAATGGATGTCTGGAGAAGAACTCCGGCAATAAGTACTGTCCAGCGCGTATATTTTGTTGTCATGGTACTTTTCTCCTGTCAAAAAACAAAAAAAGTCCCCTGCACAACTTGAAAACAAGCTTACAGGGGACTTTTCATAGTGCCAGTCTGTGCTGTGCACGGTTGCAATACTAATCTTTTCATTTCAGATAAAAATATCCTTTACACTCTGTCCAGTCAAGATGAACGGATATTTTTGCCGCAAAAACCAGCGGGACATGCAGTATCCTGAACTCCGCAATTGAGATTACTTTTCGGGGCCTTCATATGTTTTCGTAACAGCATTGCCCTCGGCGAGAGACTTTGGGCCATACGGAAAAAACTTCACCCGCGATGAAGAAAAAACAGCGGGCATGCCCACATATCCCCGTTGCTTTCCGCACAGCGTTCTTCCTGCGGTGTATGTGGCCCCCCCTCTCCGCCCTGTAAGCCATCTATTTGGTATTATGGTGCACAACACCTATATTATCAGGACCTATTCTCAAGGAGTTATTAGTGAAATACCTCTGCACTCTTATCTGTATTTTTCCTCTCATTGTATGGGCAGATTCCCGTACTGCCGTGGCTGTTGTCGAAGGCGGCTTCAACGCACGCGCCACAGGACACTCCTTTTCAGGAGAGTTTCCCACACAGGCTGGCGATGCCACGCTTCATTTGGACGACAGTACTGTGTCCATGGCTCTTGCTGTGCCCCTTCGGAATATCTCCACCGACAACTCACGCCGTGACAACAATATGTATAAAATGTTTGCTGCTGACACCTATGAGGCTATTACCGGTGAAGTTACGGAGGTATCCCTGAAAACCCTGCGCGATTCTACAACTCTCCCCCTCTCCCTGACCATACGGGATATCACAAAGGGTATTGACGGTACGATCTCCGACTGGAAAGAAGAGGGAGGGAATATTTCCTTTACCCCTTCTTTCACAGTCTCCCTGGACAGTTTTGACCTTGACCCCGACTCTCCTGTGCCGGGCTTACGAGTGCGGGAGAAGGTGGAAGTTGCACTTTCAGTACATCTGGACCCTTCATGATACTCTATATTCACGGGTTTGCCAGCTCCGGAAAAGGCTATAAGTCGTCTCTTTTTCGACGCTGTTATGACGGACGGGAGCCCTTTCTTTCTCCCTCCCTCCCGATGATACCCGATCTGGCCATGAACACCTTGCGAGATCTTATATCAATTCTCAGGCCCGATCACTCCATAGGCCTTATCGGCTCTTCCCTCGGAGGGTTTTACGCACGACTTCTTTCCCACGAATATGGTGTTCCCGCCGTTCTGATCAACCCGGCCCTTGCGCCGCACACGCTGCTGCGTGATCACGTACAGGAAGAACGACACTATTACGATGGAAGCCGTTTTTACGTAGAAGAGTCACACCTGCAGGCCCTCAAAAATATGGCGGAACAGGACGGCCGGAATGATTCACAAATCCTGGTGTTTCAGAAAAAAGGTGATGCGATTATCAACTACCGTGAGGTGCAGGATTCCTTCTCACCACATCAGCTTGTTCTGGAGGAGGGAGGAGACCATGGCTTCAGTGATATATCCCGTCATTTTTTTCAGATCGCCCGGTTTCTGGCCGATGCTCCCCCTTACCGTGACACATGAGGTGGTGATACTGTTGCAACCGTGGGTTCTTACTGAGAGTATATCCCCTCCGGAGAGAGCCTGCGGTCCTGAGATAACCGGCTTTTCGGGACGTGGAGTTTTTGTTGTTGTGCCCGCACAGTGCAGACCACTACTGAAGAGATATTTCCGGAAAGTGTACAGTCCTGCATGACTGCTCGTAATCGCCGTATATTTTGCCCCCTTTTCCCTCTGTTTTCGCGACGTGGGATGAAAGAGATCCTGTTCATAAAAACCTTTCGAGGGGAGGGCTATTCCCTCATGCTCTTCCACAAAGGTATGCCAATACACGGCATCTAAGGGCGTGGTGTACACAAACAGGGAGACATCATCATGCCCCGCGGCATGCTCGTTTTGAATAAGCCGGTGCACTGACTGCGGTATGAAACCGTGGGGCCAGTCTTGAAAAGCCATGAAGATCTACTGTGCTCCGGAGGAGCTTTTCGCGCAGGAGGTGCAGGAACGCTTCAGCCCCTGCCGAAAAGTGAGGTATGGATACGAGGCTTCACCAAAATATCACGGGGTACTGCGCGTTATTGTTTTTTCGGGTTACAGGAAATTTTCGGAAAGTGTATCCAAAACTCCAGGTTCATTTATACATTATGCAAAACTATCAAAACGCCAGCTGGCGGTACATTGCGTCATTTTCGTTCTCTTTGACAGGCTTTAGAACTCCTGTAAAAATCAGGTTTCAGTGTCGCACCTATTTGGTGAAGGGGGGAATTCCCATTTTTGTTCCAGATTTTTATTGTAGAAATGCAGCCTGCACGTATACCGCACACCGCAGAAAACCTTCGCCAATTTCTGTGAACCGGCAGGAAGAATTTCCGGGGAATTCTTCCTGCCTCACATCACCATTCACCGCAGTATTCCACAGTCTTTAGCTAAAGCGCCATCCCGCAGGTGCTGCTCACACCTCAGAACGAAGAGCCTGTGCGGCGGCAACCATATTCTTCAATGCAGGCCGTACCTCCTCCCATTTTCTGGTTTTGAGACCGCAATCGGGATTTACCCACATTTTTGAAGGGGCCAATACCTCAAGACGCTGGCGTATCTGATCGGCAAACTCCTGTGTGGAAGGAATTCGCGGAGAGTGGATATCATAGACGCCGGGACCGATCTGGTTTGCATATCCCCGCCGGGCAAAGACCTGCAGCAGGCGGTTCCCGCTTCGCGCGGTTTCCAGGGTTATGACATCGGCATCCATGGCCTCAATGGTTTCAATAATGTCGTCAAATTCACTATAGCACATATGCGTGTGGATCTGCGTTTCTTCCTTTGCTGAAGAGACGGTACGCTGAAAACTTTCCACGGCCCATTTTTCATAGGCGGGAATATTTTCCGACCGCAGAGGATACCCTTCCTTAAAGGCCGCTTCGTCCACCTGAATCACGCCAATACCCGCCCGCTGGAGATCTGCAATCTCTTCACTGAGTGCACGGGCAACCTGATGTGCTGTCACAGCGGGGGATATATCCGTACGCACAAAGGACCAGTTAATAATTGTCACAGGCCCCGTAAGCATTCCCTTTACGGGCTTATCGGTCCTGCTCTGGGCATAGGAGATCCAGTTGACGGTCATGGGCTTTGACCGGGATACATCACCATATATAATCGGCGGTTTCACACACCGGCTCCCATAGCTCTGCACCCACCCGTTCTGGGTAAAATGAAAGCCCTCCAGAAGCTCCCCGAAATATTCAACCATGTCATTTCGCTCCGGCTCACCATGAACAAGAACATCCAGGCCAATCTCCTCCTGCACATCAATACAATAGTCAATATGGGCCCTGATTTGTTTCTCATACTCCGAAAATGAAACCGCGCCTTTTTTGAAATCCCGTCTCAGGGTACGGATATCCCGGGTCTGAGGAAAGCTTCCGATGGTGGTGACGGGCAAAACAGGAAGATTAAGTTTTTTCTGCTGCACCGCTGCACGGCGTGCAAAGGAAGATCGACGCGTACGGGAACATTCTTTTTTTGGCAAACCACCTTCAGTGTCTTGGCTTTCTTCTGCGGACCGGCGCTGCTGTAAAAAAAGTTCGCGGTTTTTATCCACCACATGTCGATCTGTTTCACTCAGCTCCGTATAAAAAAACATCCGTGCCAGAAGTGCCGTCTCCTCCACCTTCTCAATACCAAAAGACAGCCATGGCCGTACCTCTGACTCCGGTTCGTTTTTAACTGAATAGGGAACATGAAGCAGGGAGCAACTGGTGGAAATTATGATCTGTTCACAGGGGATTTCCTTTCCGATACGGTGGACAAGAGATTGGGTTTTTTCCAGATCAGTAATCCAGATATTCCGTCCGTCCACCACCCCGGCACAGAGCATTTTATCTCCCAGAAGGGGCAGACAGTCCATATTTTTTTCGCCGTGTACAAAATCAAGGCCAATACCCCATACGTTTGTGTGGGAAAGCTCTGCCACGGCCTCACAGGCATGTTCAAAATAGGTAACAGGCACAATTTTGATATTAGAACTTACAGTGGACAGCCGGTCATAGGTGTATTGTATACGTGACAGTATCTCATCCGAGGGATTTTTTACAAATGCAGGCTCATCAAACTGCACTATAATGGATTCATTCCGCTGTTTCAGCCGTTGCAAGAGCTGGATATACACCAAAAGGATTTTGTCGAAAAAGGCAAAGGGATCCTCTCCGGAAACAGTTTTGGAAAGGCTTACAAACGTAATGGGCCCCACAAGGGTAATCTTTGTGGAGATACCAAGGCTGAGCGCCTCCTCATATTCGGAAACAATCTTTTCCGCGTTGAGTGAAAACGTAATGGATTCGTCCAGTTCCGGTACAATATAGTGATAATTGGTATTAAACCATTTGGTCATTTCCATCGCCGTAGCGCTTTCTGTGCCGCGTGCCATGGCAAAATACCGGTCTATGGGATCAGTAATTGCCCGAAACCGCCCGGGTATGGCATTCAGCATAATCGCCGTATCAAGCATGGAATCATAGAAACTGAAATCATTGGAACTGATATATCCAATGCCCCGGCGGTGCTGTTCCTGCCAGTTTTTGATCCGCACAGTGCGTGCGGTGTTTTCAAGATCAGTCCGGGAAATTTTTCCGGCCCAGAAGGCTTCCAGGGCCTTCTTCAATTCTCTGTTTTCCCCTATTCTGGGAAAACCCGTAATCATAGTGTTTTTGTTCATTTTTTTTCCTTTTGTTTACGCGACAAAATTCAATTACGAACTGTCATGGCATTCGGACTGAGAGCGTGGGATTGCTCAACACCGCAGCGCGACTGCGCCTGATTCTCACAGGACTTCCCCATATACGACAGTGGATTACATTACATCAAATACCTGCACCACCTTACCTCATTACCAGCCTCCTTCCGTGCTGAAGAGTATTCATACAATATATGTTGAAACAGTATTCAAATCCATACATAAATATCTTCCGGTCCTGGGCGGTATCGTACGTGTACTCGACTCTACTATGTCCGTTTACTATTCCCGTCTCCCTGGGGCACCCATTTTGCACGCATATCCCTGCCCTGTCGATACTCTCTGGGGAAGAAATAATGTATTTTTTACCGGAGGAACAAAATGAAAACCACCTGGTATACCTGGGACGGCATTGCCCCGCGGAAAAGCGAAAAAACACCCGTTTCCTGTATCAGCGGCTTTCTCGGCGCGGGAAAAACCACCCTGCTGAACCGCTATCTTGCCGGAAACACCCATGAAAACAGTGCGGTTATTGTCAACGATGTGGGGGAAATTACTATTGATGCCGCCATGATTCGCCGTACCAGCCGTTCTGCCCCGGCCCCGCTGAAGCACGTGATGGAATTGACAAGCGGCTGTATCTGCTGTTCCCTGGAGAGCGAACTTTCCGCCGCTCTTTTTGCTCTCATTCATGAATACCGCCCCGCCCAAATTATTATAGAGGCAAGCGGTGTGGCAGAACCGCAAAATATCGTGAAGTCCCTCCATGGCCTCAATACCCGGGGACGATCCATTATGGAGCTTGTGAATATTCACCGCATGATCTCCCTATTCTCCCCCCGGGACCTGGTTGATTTTTGGCATACTTCTCAGGCCAAAAGAACCATTCCGCTTTTGCACAGCGATCCCCGCCGCCCCCTAATCGAGCTGCTCACCGCTCAGATTGAATATGCCCATGTGGCGGTGCTCACAAAAACAGATTCTACGCCCCGCTCAGTATGCGATGCCGCGGAAAAAAGAATCCGCATGCTTGCCCCCCACGTGGACATATGTCGTGCAAAGCAGGGAAAAGCCGACCGGGATATACTTTTTAGCCCCGGCGGGTACACGAACCTTCAGACAATATGGGATCCCGCCAAAAAAAACCGTCCGCAGCCGCCTGCCCATCACCATACCCGTACCTACGGATTTCAGACCCTTCATTATCACTCAGACCGCCCCATGGATATAAAGAAACTATCCGCATATCTGCGCAGCAAAGTTCCGGGATTACTTCGGGCAAAAGGAATTTACTGGGATGTGGAGGAAAACCGTCGGGCGGGCCTGCTCTCCATGGCCGGAAATATTCTTCGCATGGATTTTTCAGGACGGTGGTACGGGGCGAAACAAGATACCCTTCAAAAACCCGCAACACCTCCCGAGGATATGGGGCTTTGGGGAGACCGGTGTCAGAATATGGTTTTTATCGGAATTGATATGGATTGTGCCGCTCTCACAGAGCGGCTTGATACATTTCTTAGGGATCCCTGCGGGTAATTTCTCTTAAAAAACTACATCCCCGTACC
>JBNJEI010000090.1:0-6538 GCA_051745755.1 Fibrobacterota bacterium | reverse complement strand
TGACTGTCCGGGCTTGCGCCGGTCCAGCTCTTTCTGAATATCATCCTCGGAGATTTCAAGCCCCGGCGGTGCACCGTCCAGAACACATCCCACGGCGCCTCCGTGGCTTTCTCCAAAGGTACTTATGCGAAAAAGGTTTCCAAAAGTGCTGCCGGACATACCACCTCCTCAAGAGCAATGGCTGGGCAAAAGGTGCCCGTGTATTATCATTTCCTGTACAAAAATATAGAACAGGCTCCCTGCGGTGTCAAAAGAAAGATCGTCTTTTCTCTGTTTTATAGAGGAAATATGGATGATGGTCCAAAATATTTTAAACGCGTCTTATCAATCTGAGATGTGGAGAAATTCATCACCGCCTGCACTGCGTAATTTTAGTGTATTGACGATGATACTGTAAATCTATTCCTGCACAGCCTCAGAAGACTGGGGTAGATATATGACTCCTCAGGAGGTTGCTAATCTCAATAAAAGCGCTTATACAAACAGAAGTAAAAGCCAAGTGTCTTACCAGAATGCTAATAATAATTTCTAAACAGACAGTGGGGGCAAGTCATTGTCTACCGTAATACGTTACTTTTGTCCACTTTTCACATTAGAATACCAGGCTATTTCACCCGGGGCTTTCTTTGTTTTTTTCTTCGGATTGTTTCACAATGCCCCAGAACTCTTTTAGCATCTCAGCATAGTCAGGATCTTCTTTTGCCACCCTTTCCTGCAGAGCCCTATGAGTAGCCTTATCATCCAATACAGAACAAGCGAACTCTGGATCAGGTTCCTCACAATTCGGGTTCTCTTTGATCCAAAATTCGAGTTCTATCTGAATCATGTCTTCTAATAGATCCAATAGTCTCACTGCCATACCCAAACTCCTTATTTAATTTCCAATGTTGCATGTTATTATATATTTCTCTAAAGTCTTGTAAAACCGGTTGTAATTTTTCTTTATTCATAGTTTTAGACAACACATTTTTTGACACTGAGTATAGTCTATACAAACAAGCCTACCGCCTTCCACAGAAAACGGGAGAGGGATATTTAGTTTTGCAGGTCACGCCAGTTAGATTCTGCATATTTATCCAGGTTTTCCTGCGTATAATATCGTATTTACAATATAGCGCAATGCTGCCCGATCTGCCAATTTTTTATAGATGTTGGAATACCCCCTCAAAACAAACCACACTCCCACCACTCTCTGAGGAAAAACCGCCTCACTAACCGAATGAAAAAAGCAGAGCGAGGAACAAGTAGCGCTTTTCAGCTTATAAGAGCCATTTGTCGGTGAGTCAGAAGACTGGGGACGAGGCAAAACACCCCACACTGGGAACTGACAAATGAAGATTGCGGCGGTATTCATTGTACATCCATCCATTCCGTAAGGATTGTCGGGGCACGGCATGCCGTGCCCCGACAGAAATATACTGCCTGTTCTTCGTGCAATTCATTTCCATTACCGATAAAGCAATCATTCTGCCATTTTTCAGGATTGTTTCTGATGTAGTGACGAATAGTGTACAGTGATTCTTCGTTGCGGATGATATGTTCCCAATAATTTCGTTGCCATAATTTTGTATTTTCAAATCCCGGTATATCATGAAATCGTTTTGACACCGCCGATTTGAATGATCGAATAATGGCCGGTATGGAACCAATAACCGGTTTGCCGAATGTTCCACCGCTACGATTACCAAGATCAACGATCCGGATGATACCGTGGACATGATTGGGCATTGCCACAAAACAATCCAATGCAACATGGGGAAAATGGACCGGAATTTCGTGCCAACAATCATTGGCTGATTTTCCCACATTATTCAACCGCATCACACCATTCCGGCATTCACCGAAGCAGGGAAGAAAGGAAAAAAATCCGGCAAAGAATAAATTAATTCAGGTATTCCTGTTTTTTTATGCTATTCTTACTGCATCAACGTACTTTTTTTTTTACCATTGGAGTATCTCATGAAGCAGTTTTTCTTTTTCGACACCATGATCGTCCCCCAAATCATCACCGGTATTTACTGGCTCGGCCTTGTGGGCGCTGTAATTGGCGGAATCATCGTAATGGTCACCCGGGGCGGAATTACGGGCATTCTGGCCGGACTGATAACCATGGCGGGTACAGCCCTGCTTGCACGTATCTACAGCGAGCTCATGATTGTCCTGTTTAAAATCAACGACAACATTAGAAAGCTTGTTGACCAAAATTGACCCCGCTGCCGAAGCCCGCGGGCTTCGGCTTTATGTGGTACCGGGACCGCCTCTGAAATGATGAGCACAGAAAAAATTCGCTTCCGTAATAGGTACCATATGCGGTGCGCAGAGCATATACGATTCAGATGCATATGCTGATTACTCCAATATCACACAGGAGACAATGCCTTTGAACACTGAAAGTATCGCCCCATACGGCGTAATCTGCGATATCTGTATTGGTTTCCAAAGAAAGAAAAATACATGTGTCGGTTGTAACACAACCGTCAATACACCGTATCACTGTACGGTGTGCAGAATAAAATCCTGCGCGGAAAAAACCGATGATACCACACTGTGCTGCAGGTGTAAAAAAAAACTGCAGGAAAATGAAAGACCTCAACACCCGCTATACTCCCAAATACGGAGAGAGCCCGATTCAAAACCGTGAGGCGATTCAGGATATTGGCCCCCATGAATGGGTAAAAATTCAACGGGAAACGTGGACATGCATTTGCGGCCATTTACTCAGCGTGCTCAGAGATACCTGTGCAATATGCGGAGCGGGGAATCAGTATTTCCTGAAAACTGACTTCAGTACAAAAATCCGAATGCGCCACACACTGCCCCGGGGCATAATACAACAGCGGACCGATAAAAATCCGCATGTCCTGAAAATTCTCCACAGTATACCCCCCGCCGGGAGGAGCGGGAATTATTCACTCCCTCTTTTGTACTTTTTATATATTATCACCACACCTGTGCAGCTAAAAAGCGGGTCCCGTGTTTGACGCTCCCGCAGCCATGTACAATGCCGCAGAGCCGCTATACGGCACAGACCGTACAGAATATTTGAAGCGCGGATACATATGCCCCCTGTGGTGCAGGCTGCCGGAGGCTGGATACAGTGCAGGTACCCACCATAATTAAGAAAGACAGAATATGGAACAATTTGTAACATCAGATTTAAAAATTGGAATCATCTCCGGTGGACAGCTGGGAAAAATGCTTATTCAGGAAGCCAGCAAATGGGATATCATTACCTATGTACTGGACAATAACACCGAGTGTCCTGCGGGAAGGATAGCTTCCCATTACATACAGGGAAGCAATCTTGATTTTGATGCGGTATACCAATTCGGGAAAAAGGTGGATCTCTTAACCTTTGAAATTGAAAATGTTAATATCACAGCCCTGAAAAAACTGAAAGCAGAAGGACTGAGAATTGTCCCCGACCCGGAAATACTGGAATTAATCCAGGACAAGGGCCTGCAGAAGGAATTTTATACAAAAAACGGTATTCCCACATCCCCCTTTACCCTCTGCGATTCCACAGACGCCATTCGTGCGGGTATTGAAAACGGGGAGATCACGTTCCCCTTTGTACAGAAATTACGCACCGGAGGATATGACGGACGGGGCGTGGCTGTAATCAATTCCCCCGAAGATATGAAAAAATTACTCCCCGGACCATCGGTTATCGAAGAACAAGTGAAGATTGAAAAAGAAATTTCCGCAATCGCTGCGCGAAACAGAAAGGGCGAAATTATCTGCTACCCCGTGGTGGAGATGCAGTTTGATCCCCGGGCAAACCTTGTGGATAAACTGGTGTGCCCCTCATCAATAACGGCTGAACAATCGGAAAAAGCCCGCGCATATGCAGGTAAAATAATGGAATTGCTCAATATGGAGGGCATTCTTGCGGTGGAGCTCTTTATCGATTCAACAGGGAATGTACTGGTTAATGAAGCAGCGCCCCGAACACATAACAGCGGTCATCATACCATCGAAAGTGTTATTACATCACAGTTTGAGCAGCATTTACGGGCCATACTGAACCTGCCCCTGGGAAGTACAAAGCTCAAACTTCCCTCGGTTATGGTCAATATCCTGGGCGCCCCCGGCTGCGACGGGCCGGTGAAGTATGAGGGACTCACCGAATGTCTGGCAATTGAGGGAGTTAAAATTCATTTATACGGCAAAAAAATTACCCGGCCCTACAGAAAAATGGGACATGTCACGGTACTCGCACCAACCCTGGAGGATGCCGTGGAAAAGGCTGAGAAAGTAAAAAAATTAATAAAGGTGAAGTCATGGAAAAAAAACTGATAAGTATCGTTATGGGATCAGATTCCGATCTACCCGTGATGAAGCAGGCAGCGGAAATTCTTGAGAGCCTGGGTGTAACCTATGAGATCGACATTGTTTCTGCACACCGAACCCCGGAAAAATTATATGCCTTTGCTTCAGATGCACATAACAGAGGGGTTGCGGCAATTATAGCCGGAGCAGGCGGTGCAGCGCATCTGCCGGGCATGGTTGCAGCCCTCTCCCCCCTGCCCGTCATCGGTGTGCCCATAAAATCAAGCAATTCCATAGACGGCTGGGATTCTGTTCTCTCGATTTTGCAGATGCCCGGAGGAATCCCCGTGGCAACCGTGGCGTTGAACGGTGCAAAAAACGCGGGAATTCTTGCAGCGCAGATAGTGGGTACCGCCGACGATTCAGTGCGCAAAAGAATAATCGAATACAAGGAAGAACTCAAAGAAACGGTACTCGCAAAGGCGGATAAACTGAAACGATAGCCTCCTGTTTCAGCCGGGGCTGGATGACCGTAAAATCATGTGCACCGGTATCCTACCATACACAGAGTCATACCGCTGAAAAGGTTGATTCATCACCCTTTGAAGCATACGTTTTCCAGGGGTGTCACCTGTTCTGAATAATGCAGTTTTTGCCGGTTCTGCCACCGGCTTTACACAACATTGTTATGTGAGAAAGGAATCAGCCCCCACTGCCTCTCCCTTCCTTCAGGGGAAAAAAACTGCAGAAACTCACCCATATGGGATAAAAACATATTTTGGAGAAGTGTGGGTAAACAGCATATCGACCGGTATATTTTCCTGTATTCGCTACTGATGAGGATCTGATAGAATGTTTGAAGGCACCCAATACCCAATACTCTTTATCGTGGGAATCATGTTTCTGCTTCCCCTGGCAGTGTCCCAATTCTCCAAAGAGGTCGGGCTTCCAAAAATTATCGCCTATATGGTCTCCGGAATTATACTCGGGCCGTCAGTTTTAAATTTTCTCAATGATCAGACACTGCAACACATGGAGTTTATCACCCATATGTCTTTGGGATTTGTGGCATTTAAAATCGGCCTGGAATTACATCTCAAAGAAATATGGGCACACGGCCGGGGCATTATCACCGCGGTCTTCTCCGAGTTGTTTCTGGCTGTATTTCTGGTGACATGTCTGCTCTATCTTCTCACGGGAAATCTTGCATTATCCCTGATCTTCGGTGCCCTTGCTCCGGCAAGCGCGCCCGCGGGCACCATTGCCGTAATTGATGAAACCAGATCACGGGGCAGTCTCACCCAAACCCTCTATTCCATCGTTGGAATAGATGACGGTCTGGCCATTATTATCTTCGGATTGATCAGTCCCGTTGCCATCTTTCTCCTTTCCCATTCCGCGGGCGATGCAGCGTTAAACGGTACCTTCTGGATATCACTCATCGAACCCTTTGGTGAAATCGGACTCAGTATTTTACTGGGGGGAGGGACCGCTGCCCTATTCATCTTCCTTACCCGGTTCAGAAATTTTCGCGAAGAGCTGATGCTCCTTACCTTCGGCGCGGTACTCTGGGTTACCGGGGTGAGTCAGCTGGCAGGTCTTTCTGAAATTCTCTCGGGGATGGTCCTGGGGCTTACCATCGGAAATTACCCGAACCTGAAAGAAATCCGAAACTACGAAGAAGAGGAAATCGGGTTTATTATCCCTCTCTTTTATCTGCTCTTTTTCACCCTTGCCGGGGCAAACCTCCATCTGGAATCTGTTCCCGCTCTCGGATTGATCGGCCTGCTCTATACGGCAGGAAGAATTCTTGGAAAAGGTGCCGGGGCCTCTATCGGAGCAAGCCTTGGGAGAATGGAGCCAAAGATCCGCACATACCTGGGATTTGGAATACTCTCCCAGGCCGGGGTGGCAATCGGCCTGGCACTGGTGGTTAAAAACCGCTTTCAGGGAGTGGGCCCGGAAATCAACGATGCCGGCATGACAATGGGGGATCATATTGGCAATGTTGTGTTTACCACTATTACAGCCACCAGTGTGATTTTTGAAATACTGGGCCCGATTCTGACCAAATATGCCCTGAAAAAATCCGGAGAAGCCCGCCTCTGATATACCGGGCCTTCATTTTTACGCCCTTGTCCCTTCTCAAAAAAGTGCACAGTGAGGTAAGATATGTATTCCGTATTCAAAAATGGAGATATCTGTCACACTACCAACAACAAAGGTACGATTCAGAAGTAAGAGGAATGCTGTCCCTCTGAGCAAT
>JBNJEI010000089.1:0-6556 GCA_051745755.1 Fibrobacterota bacterium | reverse complement strand
GTTTCATTTCACGGTGGAGAGAGTGAATGCTCTTCCGGAAAAGCAGAATCTGCACGGGACTATCTTATCACTGAATATAATTGGGATTTTATTGATGGTGGAGTCTCTGTCATCCACGAAGAAGAAGTACGTCCAAAGGGGATCTTTCGCGGAGTCTTCTTTGGCATAAACCCTGTATCAGTGCAGGATGAAACCGTAGATATATTTGTGGTAACCGGTGATCCCGCACAGGTCAGTATTACCATCTATGACATGGTGGGAAATGTGATCGATCGCCAGGATGCCGTGGCACAGACCCGGGAAGCAGGCCGTTTTTCCTGGGATCTGCGTAATCAGCAGGGAATGCGAGTTTGTGCCGGATCGTATGCGGTAATTGCCACGGTGGAATACCACAGTGGATCAGTGCAGCGGTATCGGGCAGTGCTTGGGGTGCAGGAGTGAATTATTGCAGCGGCGAATGAGATCGTTCATACGTGATTATGTGAGTTCTGACGGGGTAATGAATGGTATCATCCTGCACAGCCCGCTGTTTTCAGATTGTCCCTGTCAGAACCATATCTGACGAGAAAAAATTGCCGGTCTGCCGTATCGAAACGTATATTTTCATATACTCTAATACGGTTTTTGCGGTCTGTGCAGAAACCGCAAACAAAAAAGGTAGAAGAATATGGGAAAAACACTTTTTGAGAAAATATGGGACGCCCATGTAGTGGAGGATCTGCCCGACGGCACATCTCTTATCTACATAGATCGGCATCTTGTCCATGAGGTTACCAGCCCGCAGGCCTTTGAAGGGCTGCGTCTTTCAGGGCGAAGTGTGCGTTGTCCCAAACTGACATTTTCCACTATGGATCATAATGTCCCCACGGATGAAAGCCGTCTGACCATCAACGATCCTGTTGCATTGGCGCAGGTTGAAGCTCTGGAAAAAAACTGCAGTGACAATGATATCACCCTCTACGGCATCGGCAACCCCCATCAGGGTATTGTTCATATGATAGGTCCGGAACTGGGGATAACTGTTCCGGGGCTGACCCTGGTGTGCGGTGATTCCCACACCTCCACCCACGGCGCCTTCGGCTCTCTGGCCTTTGGTATCGGCACATCGGAGGTGGAGCATGTTCTTTCCACTCAGACCTTGCGTCAGAAAAAGCCCAAAACATTCAAGGTGAAATTTACGGGGACCTTGCCGCCTCATGCGTATTCCAAAGATATGATTCTCAAGCTGATCGGCGCCATAGGAACAGCCGGTGGGACGGGGTCTGTGTTTGAATACTGTGGTGAAGCCGTGGAAAATCTTTCCATGGAAGCGCGCATGACCATGTGCAATATGTCCATTGAAGGCGGGGCGCGGGCGGGTTTGATAGCCCCCGATGAAACTACCTATGCTTATCTGCGGGATGGTGATCGTCCCTATGCGCCGAAGGGGAAAGAATTGGAGCGTGCCATTGCAGAGTGGAAAAAGCTTCCCAGTGATCCCGATGCAGTCTATGACAGAAGTCTGACCATTGACGTTTCAGACCTTTCGCCGCAGGTTTCCTGGGGTACCAGCCCGGGAATGGTGATTGATGTGGATAAAGCGGTTCCGCAGCTTGACGGGGTTCCCGGATACAGTGAGGAAGATGTCCAGAAAGCCCTTGATTATATGGGCCTTGAGCCGGGGCAGAGTCTGGGTGATGCCCGTCTTGATACGGTTTTTATCGGCAGCTGCACCAATGCCCGGATTGAAGATCTGCGTATTGTTGCAGATATTCTGAAGGGGCGCAAAAAAGCGGATCATATTCGTCTCCTTGTGGTGCCCGGTTCTCAGCAGGTTCGTCTTCAGGCTGAAGCAGAAGGCCTTGATACAATCTTTACTGATGCCGGAGCGGAGTGGCGCTGGGCGGGATGCAGCATGTGTCTTGCCATGAATCCCGATAAGCTTGAGCCCGAAGAGCGGTGTGCCTCAACATCAAACAGAAATTTTGAAGGTCGCCAGGGTGCGGGAGGCAGAACTCATCTTATGAGCCCTGCCATGGCTGCAGCAGCAGCAGTGGCGGGAAAAATTGTCGATATCAGAACCTGGAAGGAAGGTGCAAAATGAGACCATTTACAACTCACCGGGGTATTGTGGCACCCCTGAACAGGGCCAATGTTGATACGGATCAGATTATTCCCAAGCAGTTTCTCAAGTCGGTTAAGCGTACGGGCTTTGGGCCCAGTGCATTTTTTGATTGGCGCTACGATAAAGAGGGTGAGCTTAATCCAAACTGGGAATACAATCAGCACCGCTATTATCACCGTTCCATTTTGGTAACGCGGAATAATTTCGGCTGCGGATCCAGCCGTGAGCACGCCGTATGGGCCCTTGCTCAGGATGGCTTGCGTGCTATTATCGCTCCCTACCGGGGTGAAGGTGATCAGCGCATTCCCGGCTTTGCGGATATTTTTAAAAATAATTGCGCCAAAAACGGGCTGGTAACTGTGGAACTCTCCGAAGATGAAGTGGAAGAGATCTTTCAGGCTGTGTATGCACAGGAGGGATTGGAAGCAACCGTTGATCTTCCTGAACAGATCCTGATTGTTCACACCGCCCAGGAAGATAAAAAGTACCGCTTTGAGTATGATTCCAGTGATAAGGATAAGCTGGTTCGGGGCCTTGATGATATAGAAGAGACCCTCCAGTATGAAGATTCCATTACGGAGTTTGAAAAACACCACGCCACGTGGATTTCATAAATCACTCTCCCCGGCTGTATGCCGGGGAGCATTTTTAAACATTTTTTCTTTGGCTTTGAGAGGAGTTATCATGCGCAGCAGAAGTAGAATACGCCTTTTTGAATTTTACACGACTCTTATTTCAGCTTTTATCAGCGCAAATGCCGGAACGTACATTGCCGGTGTGTTTGATTTTAATTGGTTTTTGCACGGGCTGTTAGTGGCCCTGCTCTATCTTGCCGTCAGCGGATGTATTCATTATTTGAATAACCGAATCTGGTTTTTTAAACCGGAATAACTTTTATTCAGGTACTACATCCAAGTGTATTTTTTACAAAAACGGTTACAGGCATATTCAGGACAACTGGGAAAAACTGTTTGTATGCCCGCGAAGTATAGCGCCATATATCCTGAAATACTTGTTTCTGCCGGGGTTTTTGCTTATTTAATTTCAAGGAGACAACAAATTGAATCCACGTAAACAAAAACTCATTGATCTCGGTCCGGAACCCCTCGCCACAGCTCTGCTTGATCTTTCTGTACAATCAGAGGCTGCAGATGATATGATTACCCGTCTCCTTTCCACAGAGAAGGAGAGTATTGCCCGGTTCAAACGGGTTATTGACGGACTGAAACGGGCACGAAAACCCCTGTGGGGACGCAGTGCCTTTGAACTGAGTCAGAAACTTGCGGCCATTCTGCAGGATGTCAGAACAAATGTAACCGATCCGATGACAGGTTTCGAACTGCTGGTACGCTTCTACGAGCTGGATCAGTACATTTTCAACAGATGTGATGATTCAGGTGGTTTTGTGGGAGATGTTTTTCGCATTGATGCAAAAAAACTTTTTACGGAGTATGCTGTAGGATGCCGGGATAAAGAGAAGGTTGCCGACCGTGTTTTTACCCTCATGAGGGTAAATGATTTCGGAGTTCGTGACGACCTTATTATGAACGCTGGAAAGTATCTGCCTGAAAATAATATTCGCTTCATGATATCACTTTTCCAGGAGCAAGCTGATACTGCAAAGGAAACCTTTGCGAAGCGGCGCAGCCTTCGGTATATTGAGGACCTTGCGCGGCAGATCGAAGATGCAGAGCTTTTTAAAAAGACTCGCATCGCCGCATGCGGACGGCTTACAGAAAGTAGTCTTATTGACCTGGCCCGGATCTATCAGAATAAAAAGGAGTTCACCACAGCCCTCTCGTGGCTTGAGGAGGTTTCGCAACAAGGCTTTGAATCGCATGAGCGGGACAAAATACTTTGCGAAATATATCGTGAGCAGGGGCATACTGAAAAGCTGACTGACTTGCTCTATGCTCAATTCAGATCACACCGCTCTCTGGATACGCTTGAAGACCTGCTTGAGCTAACCGGGCCGGAAAAGCGGAATGAGTACATATGGGAAGCAGCAGAAGATATTTGTACCCGCTCAACTCTGAGAATATCAGACATACAATTTCTGATTGAAGTTGAAATGGCGAATGATGCCCAAAAGCTTCTTTGTGCAAAATATAAGCAGATAGACGGGTATTCCTATTACAATCTGCCGCCCATAGCAAAAAGCCTGGAAGAAAAGGGGTATCCTCTTGGCGCCAGTTTGATATATCGTCAATTGCTGATTTCAATTCTGGAACGGGGGTATACCAAGGCTTATTCCCATGGCGTGCGTTATCTGAAAAAGCTTGACAGCCTTGCAGAATCGATCACCGACTGGAAAGGAGCTGATACGCAGGGTACATTTAAAGATACAATTATGCAGAAGCATGGCCGTAAAAGAAGCTTTTGGGCAAAATATGAGGGGAAGAAATAAATGGGCATGCAGAGACCGCATGCATCCATGGGGAAATCTTCCTCACACAGACAGCAGGCCCAAAAAATCTAATAAAACATGGCTCTGCTTTTAATACTCCGCGCATGTAGGGCAGAGGATTGAAACAATTTTGCCGCTATCCGGTACAGGATATTGAAATTGTTGTCGCGTAAGGGGAAAACAAAAGGGTGCTGAATCAATGTCATCCTGATTACGGGAGCAACGGGAATTGTTTGGTAGTGTCAGGTTTTGTTCGCAAGCCTTCTTCAGAAAACGCTCATACCTGTAATGCATCTTTAGCCGGCATTTACAGTTTCATTGGATCCTCTGCAATTATCACTTGACCTGTTGCCCTACTTTGATGGAAGCAAAAAATCAATGGCATCAGGGAGGTTTTTTCTGATCCGTTTCGGAGGTGAAAATAGCAGTGTGATATCTCATACCAAAATTGAGCGATAGATACCAAAATACGTGCGGGACGCGGTTTTCCTTCAACCGTCCTTTTTTTCACAATCTGACCACACCACGTATTGATTATATTCACAGAAACCGGGACAATTGTTTTGCCTTCAAAAGATGCGGTGTTTAATGGGTTGATGTTGAACACACTGGTGAGTCGACGGTAATTGTGCATGATGTCTTTGCGGAGTATAAAAATCAGGCATTTGATATAATCGGCACGGAAAACAGCAGTTTTATTTCCGTAACGTCACTCATCAAAACGGTAATGGAAACTCCGATTGCTTTTAAGAATGTTATTTCATTAAAATTCTTTCGAATAAAGAAAAGGGAAGGGACATGGAGACGGGACACATTATTGTACTGATTCTTATTTTTTTCCCGATTTCAGAAAGAACCGAAAATTACACATTTCAACACCCCTGTAACCGGTATAAAGCCCATGGACGTGGAAGCATTTATCCACAGAGAAGAACATGACATGGAAATACAAAACATCTTCCGTTTCGATGAAACTCTTACAGAGTGTATCCGGCGGTTAGTCCTTTTCTTGGTTGATTTGCGGTTTCTGACAATGCCATATTTCCTTATACAGAGTATGGTCTTCATCATTAAATACTTGTGCCTGCTGAAGTTTTCGCATATTTTACTTCCAGGAGGCAGAAAATTGAATACCCGTAAAAAGGTCAAACCCATGGTCAGAAAAGTTTATATGCTTCTCGGACTGCTCGCTGCCGGGCTTGGAAGCATAGGTATTGTGCTGCCTCTGCTTCCCACGACGCCCTTTTTTATACTCAGTTCATGGTTTTTTGTAAAAAGCTCCCCCCGGCTGTATCGCTGGCTTGCGGGCACAGAGGCATACCAAAGGACAGCGGGAGCATTTTTGACTGCGGGCGGCCTTACCATTACCGCCAAACTCTCCATACTTATTCCCGTATTGAGTATGCTTGGGCTTATGTTTTTTTCTGTGGAAAATATTGTTTTAAAAGGCCTTGCTTTGGTGCTTGCCATGGCAAAGACCCTTGTATTCATTCGTATACCCACTCTTCAGCGAAATGCGTTAAAAGGCACCCTTAACAGCGAAAAAGAAGAGGTTGTATGAAATACCTCTTACTGTTTTTTATACTCTGCGTGTGTGTATACATAACACCCGCCGCAGAAGATGAGCCCCGATACGCCGGGGCATGATGGTATCCGGGGGCAGAATTTTTCTGCAGGATGATTTTGCGGATATGTCGGGCCTGTATACGGGCGTGGGCGGGCGTTTGTTTTTTATGGTTGGCCCGGGGGTTCGCCTGGATATGTTGGGAGGAACAGAAAAACTAATCTATGGAGCTACTGAGAGTCGGTTTGAATGCCCTCAGAGAGGGCTTCCTGCCGAATGGAAAATGTCTGTAATAAATCGTAGTATGTCAGCGGGTGCCCTGGGAGGGCGTATAAAAAACTCTATGCGCCATAAATCCCATATCGGTGATGACGGCTGTATTACCCCCCCCCCGGGAATATGAAAATGCTGTGCCGTAGTTTCCGCATCCTGTTTTGCTTGAGTATTCTCTTTAAATCGTGTGCCCGCCGCTGTGGGTGTT
>JBNJEI010000088.1:0-6675 GCA_051745755.1 Fibrobacterota bacterium | reverse complement strand
ATATATAAAACAAGAACACCTGGAAACAGTAATGATCAATTTCCACAAAAACAGGATGGCAAGTTAATTTGAAAATTGCGAACAAAACTTGACACTACCTTGCCGCCCGCAGTACATACGGGCAGGCACGGTAAAATCTACATAACCACCAGCTCACCATGGAGCGCACCGGCTTCACCGATGGCCTGAAATATGGTGATAATATCCCGGGGGGATACACCCAGAGAATTGAGCGCCTGGGACAGCTCTGTTACGGTGGTGTTTTGATCAAGAACAACCATATCCATATCCTGTTCCTCAACCACCTGTTCCGGATTCGGTACTGTCACAGCCTGCCCCATGGTAAAGGGCTGCGGCATAACAACCTCCGGACGATTGGTTATTTCCACCTTTATGCCGCCGTGTGTCACCGCTACTTCTGATATACGAACATCGCTTCCGGCAACCACCGTTCCTGAACGTTCGTTCATAACAACCCGGGCGGGCATGGAGATTGTGAAGGTAACGTTTTCTATAAGGGAAATAAATTCTGCAAGACCCATGGTCTCGCCCTCAACAAACCCGGCAACCACGTTATAATCCAAATCCACCGTTGCCGCATCCCGGGCAGAGGCAATAGGCTGATCAATACCGAGCTCCGCCTGAGCATAGGCATTGATGGAGGTTGTCATGGCCACGGCGGAGGAGAAATCAGGTCTGTCAAGTGATAGAGATAGATTTGCTCCGCTGAAACTGTTAAACTCATATTCATTCTGAATAATTGCACCGTCGGGAATTCTGCCCACAAGGACATGATTTTTGCGGGCCCGGTTAAAGCCCCGGTTCTCCACATCATATCCTCCCGTTGAGATCGGCCCCTGAGCGGAGGCATAGACTTCTCCGTCACTGCCCTGCAGGGCTGTAATGATAAGGGTACCGCCCTCAAGACTTCGGGCATCACCGATGGAGGAAACCTGCACATCAATCCGGGTCCCGCGTTTCTTAAAGGGAGTTACCGTCCCGGTAACCATCACGGCCGCAACGTTTCTGAGATTAATCTGCTGTTCCGGCATTTCTATACCGATATTTTTCAACATATTTTTAATGGTCTGATTGGTAAATACCGTGCTACTTCTATCCCCTGTTCCCGCAAGACCGACAACCAGGCCGTAGCCGTACACCTGAACATCCTGGAGCCCGTCAACATTGGATACGTCGCGAATACGTACTTCCTGGGAAAACAGCAGTGGTACCCACAGTAAAACCCCTATGCACAGTGTTCGAATAGTCATAATATGCCCCTTTTTAAAACAGCCAGTTGAAGAATCGGGTAATAAATCCAGGTCGCTGCGCATCCGATCCTGAGCCTTCACCGGAATAGGTTATTTCTGCCTCGGCGATACTTGAAGAAAACACCGAATTATCGGGCCGGATACTTGTGGGATGAATCATACCGCTCAGATTGATAATCTGCTCTTCCTCATTTACTTTCACCTGCTTATTGCCTTCAATAAGAAGATTTCCGTTTTCAAGCACCTCCGTTACCCGAACAGAAAGTGTGGCTCGAAAATCTCCCCTGCGCTGCGTATCACCGCTGCCGTTATAATCCATATCGTAATCACCTCCCACACCGAAACGGGGAATAAAGCCGAGTAATCCCGAACCTCCATGACCGTTAACACCCATATCAGCACTGTTTTTTGTTTTTGTTCCCGTACTTGTTCCTGCCTCGGCATCTTCCTCAATAAGAACGGTGAGCAGATCACCCTGCCTGATGGCGCGATGACTGGTATACATACTCTGCACCCGCATGGAAAATAACGGTACCGCCGTGAGTACTACCATCAAAAAAGCAATACGATTCTTCATAATCTTCCTCCTTTATAAATCTCTGCCACACCCGTATCGACCACCCGTGCAGTGAGCATGGTATGATTCTGCGTATTCTCCACGCGAATTATATCTCCCACATATCCATCCTGACGTGCACGGGCGTTGAGAGAAAGCTGCATTCTTTCAGTACGATACATAAGGGATATTTTTTCTCCCCGTACAATAGCGGGAGATTCTTCGGCATTTGTCTGTGTAAGAACAGTTCCGGGACGAATGGTGTTTTTTGCCCGGAGAACTGCAGTAAAATCATCCCGGGTAAGGGGCGGTGAATGCAGATCAGAAATATCCCGCCGTTCCCAGGTGATATTTTCAGGACGGATTTTTTCTCCCCGGCTGTATCTGCCGGTGGAAAGTGGAACCTTCGCCTCTTCCTCAATACGAACCTGTACGGAGAGGGTCTGAGTATAGCTCTCGCTTTCAAAGAGAAATACCGCCCGGCAGTTTCCACGGTTGCTTCTTCCGCGAATTTCTGAGAGAGTGAGGGTGTATTCTTTGCCGCGGCTCAGAACAACGGGACGACGAAGGGATGATTCCTGGATGGAGATATCCACTGATTCACTTTCCAGAGAATCACCTAAGACTGAGTGCAAACGCGGGAGCATCTCCGCCGGTAGAAGTGTATCCGCACCATGCAGAACGGTGGTATTCTGAGCTCCCGATATTTGGATATTATTCTCCAGGGTGTCACGCAGCTTCAGGCGGCTGAAGCTGTCCCTGCCGGAAATATAGCGTATCTTTCCCGGATGAGGGGCTCTTCCGACATACAGGGTGTCAAGATATCCTTTTTCCGCGCCGCGAATATCGGCAATATCGGAGAGATGGATCTTTTCTCCCCGTACTTCAGCATTTTCACGGAAGATAATCTGGGCTGCCGTCACCGGAACTGCCGCTGAGAATAACAAAAACAGGAATATTCTGCCCTCTTTCATGATGCTACCTCTTCAGGTTTGCCGCTGTCTGAAGCATTTCTTCCGAGGCGGAAATTGACTTTGATACAATTTCGTAGGCACGCTGTGCCGATATCATTCCCACCATTTCATCCACCATATCAACATTTGAACCTTCAACATGCTGATGGGCCAGTTCTCCCAGTCCGTCCCTTCCGGGAGTACTTACCAGGGGACGTCCGGAACCTTCCGTCTCCAGATACAGATTATTACCGATACTCTTCAGCCCGCCGGGATTGATAAAATTTGCCAGTTCAAATTGGCCCAGCTCCAACCGGTCCTCTTCCTCACTGCCACCTTCCTGTACGGCGAATACATGTCCTTCTTCGGAGATTTCTATGGAGGAGTATCCTTCGGGAAGTACAATCTCAGGATAGACCGGATGACCTTCGCTTGTTCTGAGAAGACCGTCACTGGATCGATGGAACTGCCCGTCACGTGTATAGGCTGAACCGCCATCGGGGAGGGAGATCTGAAAAAAACCTTCGCCCTTTATGGCAACATCGGTTTTATTCCCCGTGTTGGTGAGGGAACCCTGTTCAAAATCACGGGTTATGGATCCGGTTTTCACCCCAAGCCCCACCTGAATTCCTGCGGGGGCCACGGTTCCTTCCGGGTTTCGAATGCCCGGTTCTTTGAGGGTTTGGTACATCAGATCCTTGAACTGTACATTCTGGCTCTTATAGGTATTGGTATTAACATTGGACAGATTATTTGAAATCGTATCCATATACAATTGCTGACCTTGCATTCCCGTTGCTGCAGTATACATTGATCGCATCATAACAGGCCTCCTTATTACTGAACACGGCCGACAGAATTGACTGCCTTGTCCAGGGTTTCATCCTCCGACTGCATCGCCTTGGCAATCGATTCGTATATTCGATGAGATGCGATCATATCCGTCATCTCGTTAATGGACTGAACATTTGATTTTTCAAGATATCCCTGGTGGATTTTAAAATCCTGCGCCTGGCGGGGCATATTATCACCTTCAATATCCGCGGCGGGGCGCACATAATTATCTCCGGTTTTCAGGAGGTTGTACGGTCGGGGAAAATCAGCTATTTTGAGGGTACCGATCTCTGTATCCCCCTGCATAACAGAACCATCGGACTGAATTGAAACATCGCCGCCGGAGGAATCAACGCGGATAAACCCCTCCTTCCCAAACACCCGATCTCCCGAGGAGGTGATTAAGAAACCGTCTTCATTCATTGAAAATGATCCGTCGCGGGTATAGGATACGCCGTTTTCTCGCATAACCGTGAAAAAACCGTCCCCCTGAATTGCAAAATCAAGAGGGCTTCCCGTTTCCTGAATGGGGCCGTCGGAATAATCCGTATATGCCTCATCAGCCCGGGTAACCCGCTGCCCGGACACCCGGCCCGCATCATCTTCAAGATGTTTTTCTATGGAGCTGGCAAATATATCCTGCCGCTTATATCCATTGGTATTGACATTGGCAAGATTATTTGCGATCTGATCCTGCCGCTGCTGCTGAATAGTCATCCCCTGCACAGCATGGTGTATACCCGATATCATAGCGCCTCCTTCTAAACGTTAGTGAGAAGCAAGCACAAATCGTGCCATGGAATGAATCAGGTATTGTGTTCCCCTTACTATACGCCAAAAAGGTATATATTTCCCGAAACGGAAAAATTTTGCCGGATTATCAGGTTCCCCTGCGTATGCCCCAGGTGATCACAAAAAAGAGAAGGTTCATCATAACAATGGTGGCTCCCGTGGGAAGACTTCGACCGTCCCCAAACTGTACATAATAGGAAATCAGGATTCCTGAAACAACAGATACCGCAGAAAAAACAACGGAGAAAATCAGGGTGGCCGTAAAGCTTTTTCTCAGCTGCAGAGCTGTCAGGGCGGGAATAATAATAAGACTGGAAACCAGCATTGTTCCCACAACGCGAATACTGAGTACCACGTTTACGGAGGTGAGGAGAACCAGTATTTTATTGTACAGATGGGTGCGTATTCCCTGTGCGCGGGCAAATTCCTCATCAAAGGTAATGATAAAAAGCTTTTTATATATAAGTCCCACCACGCAGAGCACTGCCAGGGACAACACCACGGAAAGAATTGTATCCGCAGCTGTAACCGTGAGTATGGACCCGAAGAGGTAGCTGAGAATGTCCACATTGAATCCGTCCGATACGGAGGCAATGATAACCCCGCCGGCAATGGCCGCAGAAGAAAGAAGTCCGATGGAGGAATCATTGTCAAAGCCTTTGTTTTCAGCAAGCCTGAGGATGATCAGTGAAAAAATCATAACAAGAGGAACGGAAAGATAAATGGGGGAAAATCCCACAAACATGGCAATTGCCACGGTGGTAAAGCTTACATGACCCAGACCGTGACCGATCAGGGAAAGACGTTTCAGCACTAAGAATACACCAAGGAGGGCGCAGCTTATTCCGATAAACAATCCCGATATCAGCGCCCGCTGCATAAAATCATACTGCCAGATCACGCATCCTCCCCATGGCTGCAGGGTATCTCTTCACGAAGATGATTAAAATAATGTTTCTTTTCCCGGGCATAAAAGCCGGTTACATCACCGAAATAGAGCTGCTTTTTGTCCAGGGACAGAATTTTCTGTGCATAGGCATCAATATATTCAGTATCGTGTGTTACCATGATAAGAGTCTTATTATCATGCTGATTGAGCTCCCGCAGGGTTTTATAAAAACACTCCCGGGTCTGCTGATCAAGAGCCCCCGTGGGCTCATCAAGAATAAGCAGGGCCGGATCAAGGGCAAAGGCCCGGGCAAGAAAAACGCGCTGACGCTGCCCCCCCGAAAGCTCGTCAATGCGCCGCAGGCGCAGCTTTTCAATATCAAGAAGCCCCAGGGCATGCTCAATCTGTTTTTTGTCCTCTGCGGAGAGTTTCTGAAATATCCCTTTCTGCGCCCATAATGCAGAAGCAACAACCTCATACACCGTTGCGGGAAACCCGCCCGTATGACCGGTTCTGCTTTGGGGCATATAGCCGATATTACGGGAAAACTCCCGGGACCGGAGTATGTGTCCCGACACGGGTTGTAATATACCCATAAGCGCCTTGATAAGACTGGTTTTTCCTCCGCCGTTGGGCCCCACAAGGGCAAGGAAATCCCCGGGATTGATGGAGAAGGATAAGTCTTCCACAACATACTCCTGGCCGTAGGACAGATAGAGATGCTCAACACGTATCCCCTTCATTCACAGCCCCCGTGACAGGAGCGTGATATTGTCCCGCATAATTGAAAGATAGGTACGCCCCTCTCCCACCTCGTCGCGGCTGATATTATGCAGTCCGTGGAGAAGGGCCACATCGGCACCGGTTTCTTCACTGATCATCTCAGCCAAAGAGGGGTTCAGCATTTCTTCAAAAAATATGGTGCGTGCATCTTCCCTTTCAACCTGCTGAATAATTCGCTCCACGGCCCGCGGAGAGGGTTCGGCATTGGGCGAAAATCCGCGAAAGGGTGAAACATGATCAAGATTATACCGCCGGGCAAAATAACCAAAGGCAAAATGTCCCGCATACAGTATGGTTTTTCCTTCATGCGGAGCAAGCTCAGTGCGGGCAAAATGGTGCAGTTCCTCTAGTTTTTCTGTGTATTTTGCCGCCCGCGTACGGTAATATTCCTCCCCGGCGGGATCCTCCCGGATTAACGCCGCCGTAATGGTTTCCACCATGGTTATACAGCGCAGGGGATCAAGCCAGATATGGGGATCATGTTCTCCATGGCTATGATCTCCATGGCTATGATCTCCATGGCTATGATCTCCATGGCTATGATCTCCATGGCTATGATCTCCATGGCTATGATCTCCATGGCTATGATCTCCATGG
>JBNJEI010000087.1:0-6697 GCA_051745755.1 Fibrobacterota bacterium | reverse complement strand
TCTCCGGTTTCAGTGTCCGTAATAATTCCGGAAATGGTTAGACTATTGGCATAGAACACTAGACAAAAAAAGCACCCGATTATCATTCTGGGATTTACCTTGGTTTTGTTTTTCATTCTGATTCTCCATTACATTAAGAATTGTTTCTGTCATGTTTGCTGTTCAGAGACAATGTACATAATATTATTATGAATAAAGGGTATAAATGTGTACCCGGGCACACCTTTACAGCATATTAAAAATTGCAGTTTGTGTATTGTTTTTACGAGGTAGAGGATATGTTACTTTGATAATAAACGATGTGTGATTTTTTCTGTGCAATACCGGCCTTCTTCTTTTTTGCTAAGTGCATCATGAACAAATTAAAAAGTAAGTGATTGTAGGTTTGCATTTGAGGCAGTACGCCAATAATTTTCTTGGGTAGTGCTATTTCCTTTCTGTTTCTGAAAATGGTGGAGTTGCTCAATTATGCGCAGAAAGTATCACTCTCAGGCAATAGGCACGTATGGAAGGTGCAGTACCGATATTTCTTCCCTGCCGATACGGTATGTGTCTTTTCGGAAGAAGCATGACTGGGTATTCTGAAAACCATGGAATGGGTTTTTCTGACCGATACCTTCATCCTGTGGCCTTGTGTTTGGAGCCCGCCGAAAGGCGTGTGCGACAGGCGTGCGGTGCACCCATATGCTGCTTTCTGTACGTCGGTACTTCCATTGTGCCGGATGTCAAAATGTCCTGGTGCTCCCTGAGTCCATACGGGAATCACCCAGGGCTCTTCTTCGCCTATGGGTGTTTCGTGAATAAGGCTTTGTACAGTAGAGTAAATACAAAGGGACAGTACCGCCTGGCTGAGTTTATTTCTGAGTAAGTTTGCAGTACTATTCATAATCCCGCCGCAAAAACCGGTAAAATATATATCTTATTATACTGCAATATCTGTGATTCAGTTTGGAAAAATGTACAGAAGGCAGATAGGGCATTCTTAACTACTTTTGATTGCGGGGAACACATGAATATCACAACGGGACTTTACAGACCGGAATACGAGCACAGCAGCTGCGGCGTCGGCTGTGTAGCAAATATCGCCGGTGAACGCAGCCATGCTGTCATAGAAGACGCTCTGACCATGTTGCGCAATCTTATTCACCGCGGTGCACTTGGAAGCGACGGGAAAACCGGGGACGGAGCCGGCATTATGACTCAGCTGCCCCATCAGCTTTTTATGCAAGAGTTATATCGTAAGGGAATTATGATCCCTTCTCTTGGGGAATATGCCGTTGGAATGGTTTTTATGCCTCCGGCCCACGCAAGTGTTTCGGAGCTGAAGCGTATGGTGGAGGATATCTGCCGTCAGGAAGGAGCGCAGTTTCTTGCCTGGCGTGATGTTCCCGTGGATCCCTCCTGTCTCGGAGAAATTGCCCTGGCATCAATTCCGGCAATTAAACAGTTCTTTTTGAAATATTCTTCAGAAGAGAGTGACCGTGAAATGCGCTCCTGGGTGATTCGGCGCCAGCTGGAAAAAGAAGCCATGTCGCGCAATTATACTCCGGAGGAGTTCTATATACCCTCCCTTTCCACGCAAACTATAGTCTATAAAGGAATGCTTGCGGGACGCCAGACGGGTGAGTTTTTTCGCGACCTGCAGAGTCTGGACTATCGTTCTGCCATGGCGGTTATTCACCAGCGTTATTCAACAAACACGTTCCCTTCCTGGGCTTTAGCTCAGCCCTTTCGCATGATTGCGCACAACGGTGAAATCAACACCATTCAGGGAAATCGCCGAAAAATGCAGGTGCGGGAAAAAAGCCTTGAAGCGGAGAATATCGGTGCAGACCTGTCCAAAATACTTCCCGTTGCACCGGATTATCTCAGTGATTCAGGCACCTTTGATACGGTCTTTGAACTTCTCGTGCAGGGAGGCCGCTCACCGGAGCATGCCATGATGATGATGATACCGGAACCGTTCGGTGATGATTACACCATCAGCAGGGACAAGCGTGATTTCTATCAGTATCATGCCTCTCTTATGGAACCATGGGACGGCCCGGCGGCGATGGTGTTCAGTGACGGCCGCCGCATCGGTGCAACCGTGGACCGTAATGGCCTGCGTCCGGCACGCTATACCATAACCCGGGACGGCCGATTTATTTTAGGGTCCGAGGCGGGAGTACTGGAAGTTGCCCCGGAGGATGTACTGCGCAAAGGTCATCTTCAGCCGGGAAAAATGGTGGTTGTGGATATGGAACGCGGCCGGATTATTCCCGACCGGGAAACAAAATCAAAACTCTCCCGGAGGAGACCGTACCGCCGCTGGATGGAAAAAGAGGTAATCACTCTGAATGGACTTTTTCGAAAAGGAGTGCAGCCCCGCATTAATCATGCCCGACTGGAAAAACAGACCCGCCTTTTCGGATATTCCCGTGAAGATATTGACACGGTCACAGCCTTTGCAGAAAAGGCTCAGGAGTCCGTGGGATCCATGGGTAATGATACGTCCCTGGCCTTTCGCAGCGGTGATGAGATCAATTTTTACTCATTCTTTCGGCAGGATTTTGCCCAGGTTACCAATCCTCCCATCGACCCCTACCGCGAAAATATGGTTATGTCCCTTATGAGCTTTATCGGACGGGAGCGGAATCTGCTCACGGAAAGTCCCCTTCACTGTAAACAGCTGAAGATTCCGCATCCGGTACTTACCAATGATGATATGAAACGTCTGAAGGAATCTCACATTGAGCAATTTCCCGTGGCTGTTGTTGAAGCGGGGTATTCCACTGAGAAAGGACTCACCGAAGGCATCCAGGATCTCTGCGCCCGGGCTCAGAAGACAATCGAAGAAGGGGCTGCTATCGTTATACTCAGTGACCGGCAATGCTCCTTTGACCGGCCGCCTATTCCGGCACTTCTTGCACTGTCTGCTGTGAACACCTATCTGGTAACTACCGGTTTGCGCCATCTGGCCGGGCTTATTGTGGAAACAGGGGACCCAGTCGATACAGTGCGCCTTGCCCTGTTAGTGGGCTATGGTGCTTCGGCGGTAAATCCCTATACGGTGTTTGAGATTATTGCCGACCGCTGTGAAAATGCGGCCTATGCCAAATCAGATGAAGGTATTGACAACTATATTACCGCCCTCAAACGGGGCGTTTTGAAGATTATGTCAAAGATGGGAGTCTCCACCATCCGCAGTTATCGCGGATCCGCTCTCTTTGAATCCCTTGGTCTGGCCCGATCACTCCTTGACCGCTGGATGCCCGGCACGGGTACCGCTGTGGGCGGTATTGACGCTCCCGCTCTGGAACAGCTTCTGGCTCAGCGCTGGGAAAAAAGTCGCACTCAGAAGGAGCTTCCTCCCGGTGGACGTTTGAGGTATACTCCCAAAGGAGCTTACCACCTTTTGACTCCCAAACTGGTAAAAGACCTTCGAAAGGGCCTCTCAGAAAAAGACTTTTCGTCCTTTTCTGATTTTTCCAACAGTGTAGATGCTCCGGAAAACCGTTCCAATCTGCGTTCACTTATGACAATTCGAACGGCGCAGAATAGTTCCAAAGATCAGGTTGAATCCGTGGAAGATATTCTAACGCGCTTTGTGAGCGGCGCCATGTCTCTGGGATCCATCAGTTCCCAGGCCCACGAAACAATTGCCCAGGCCTTCAACCGCATCGGCAGTATGAGCAACTGTGGCGAAGGAGGGGAGCTTGATTCGCGCAATGGTACTCCCTCGGAAAGCCGCATTCGGCAGGTTGCTTCAGGCCGCTTCGGTGTTACCACGGAATATCTGCGCTATGCCGATGAGATTCAGATCAAACTTGCTCAGGGGGCCAAACCCGGTGAAGGTGGACAGTTGCCAGGGGCAAAGGTTACTCAATTGGTTGCCAAGGTTCGTAAGAGCACGGAAGGGGTCACCCTGATCTCCCCGCCGCCTCATCATGATATTTACTCCATAGAGGATTTGGCACAGTTGATTTACGATATGAAGTCTGTTAACCCCGAAGCGACGATTTCAGTGAAGCTTGCCGCCAAGAGTGGCGTGGGGACCGTTGCGGCGGGGGTGGTAAAAGCCGGGGCTCACTCCATTGTCATCAGCGGCCACGACGGCGGCACCGGTGCATCACCGCTGAGTTCCATCTTTACTGCGGGTCTGCCCTGGGAAGTCGGTCTTGCAGAGACCCAGCAGACCCTGACCCTCAATGGATTTCGTGAGAGTGTTGAGCTGCAGGTGGACGGCAAACTCCTGACGGGACGCGATATTGTGATTGCCGCCCTCTTCGGTGCGGAAAAATTTGCCTTCGGTACGGCACTGCTTATGGCTGAGGGGTGCATCATGTGCCGCAAATGCCATCTCAACCGCTGTCCCGTGGGCATTGCCACACAAAACAGCGAATTTGAGCAGCGCTTTGCAGGAGATGTGGAAGATATCATTACCTACCTTACCTTTGTTGCCCGTGAAGTTCGTGAATGGATGAAGCGCCTCGGTGTGCAGCGTTTTGAGGAACTTGTGGGACGGGTTGATCTTCTTGCACCCAATGAAGAACTCTGTGCCGACCTTCCCGGAATCTACGACTTCAGCAAACTCCTTACGCGGATTGAGCCGCTTCAGAGCCGCACCTATCCGCAGCGAAGCCCCGCCGGGGATGCGCAGCTTCTGGAACGCATTATGCCCGCCCTGGTTTCGGGGCAGAGCATCGAAATCGAATCCCGCCTGACCAACCGGGACCGCTCCGTGGGGGCGGCTCTCTCCGCAGAGGTGATTAAACGCTACGGAATGAGCCTGAAAAAAAACTCCTTCCGGGTACTCTTTTCGGGGTATGCCGGCCAAAGCTTTGCCTCATTTTTGGCACCCGGGGTGGATTTTCGCCTGGCCGGAGAGGTTAACGATTATCTCGGAAAAGGAATGAACGGCGGTCGGGTGGTGGTTGTGCCGCCGGAGAAGTCAGGATTTCGCTCTCACGCTTCGATTATTGCGGGGAACGTGGCCCTTTTCGGAGCCACGGGAGGAGATGTGTACCTCAATGGTCGCGCCGGTGAGCGCTTCGGCGTGCGAAATAGTGGTGCCCGTGCTGTGGTGTGCGGAGTGGGGAATCACGGCTGCGAATACATGACCGGTGGTGTAGTGGTCGTTTTGGGACCCACAGGGATCAATTTTGCCGCGGGTATGAGCGGTGGTATCGCCTATGTTCTGGATCAGGATGAGCTTTTTGATACCCGGTGTAATCTGGATATGGTCGATCTGGAGCCCGTGGAGCACCGCGGGGATCGCCACCTCCTTCATGAGCTGGTTAGAAATCACTCAGAGCTGACCGGCAGCAGTCTGTCAGCCCGGATTATTCGTGACTGGGAAGAAATGCTTCCCCTCTTCGTCAAGGTAATTCCCCGGGAATACCGTGCGGCCCTTGCCCGGATCAGAGCATCTCAAAGCCGCGGTGATGATACACCCGCCATGACGGAAGAAGTGGAGTGATGTGTTGTATATTGCCTCATGAAAAAAATAATGTAACCATATCCGGTGGCATTTGCTATATCGATATCTTTCAGGGCCGGTACTAACGGGGTGCCGCAGAGGCACCCCGCCACATTATGTCAGAACAGAAACCCGGGATTATTTTCGTACGGGTACCTGTATCTCCGTAATCCATTCTTCGGGATCATCCCGGTTCCAGATACCGTCGATATAGGACTCACGGCATGGGCCGGCAGGGGTATACCCTTCTTTTTCAAGCCAGGAGAAGAGTTTTCCGTAGGATTCCCCCAGCAGTTCATACGGGCCCATATGGCGCAGACAGGCAGCTTCCTGTACCGGTTCGAGCAGTTTGTAGATCACGCCGTCTCCATCGGGACGTGCTTCCTCCACGGCTTCGCAGATTTCCACATCGATATCGGTGGTTTTAAACTCACCGTCATGGTAGATGTTGAAGCAGTAGGCCGGTTTCCTGCACACCGCTCCCTGTTTTTTCATGGTTTCACCCATACGGGGCGCCTCTGTAAAAAGGGCGTCGTATGAGGGGAGTATCATTCGCTTGGATGCCACGGTTACGCCGGGCAGTGATTCTATTTGTACACGGTTCATATCTTCCTCCAGTGTTAATTGTTGTACGAGCCGCTCTGTCTGCCGAAGCATTCTTTCTGTCCGATCGATATCTGCGCGCAGGACAGTGGACTGTTTCTTCAGAAGAGCTCTTTTTTCCCCTGTCGAAAGGGTGCCATGCAGGAATTCACGAATAACCTCAAGGGAAAATCCGGCTCCTTTGAGCCGCCGGATTCGGGCAACATCACAGAGCTTCTCCGGGGAGTAATACCGGTAGCCGTTTTCCCCGTTGACGGCATCCGGTATGAGAAGTTCGATGCTGCTGTAGTAGCGCAGGGTCTTCACCGGGACCCTGCACAGCTTTGAGAATTCTCCGATTTTCAGCATTGTATCACTCCTTTTTTCGGGGGTCTGATAGATAATATAGCCCCTCCAGTAACTGGAGAGTCAACAGAAAAAAACACATTCATCATTTTTTTCCGTTGGCGCAGACAATTATCAGGAAAAAGGTCTTTAAACAGGGAGGTTCCTTCATTTCTAAATAATCTGTTTTTCAAAAACAAAATCATCCATGACAAATCCGCCGCCGATATCCTGTATCAGGCTTTGTGTTTTGCAAAAGCCCCGACGTGTATACCATGCTATGGACTCACTGTTGTTTTTATTGACTGT
>JBNJEI010000086.1:0-6833 GCA_051745755.1 Fibrobacterota bacterium | reverse complement strand
CGTGTGGTCTTTGAGGCTTTTATCCAGATACATCGTCTGAAGAATGGGGGCGTCAAACCCCGTCAGCAGTTTTGCCGTGACAATAATGAACTTCAGCTCAGACTTAGCATCGTTGAACTCATCGACAATTTTCTCCTGCCTGCTCTTATCCACGCCCCACTTCTGCTTAAACTCAAAGTCATCATGCGTGTATCCACCGGATCCAACACTCTTCCGGATTTTTACTGACAGAGCCCCAGAGAGATACTTCCCATGATTATTCTTCGCTGCTGCTTTCTGATTTGCTATTCCTTCAACTTCTGACATTCTGAATCTCACGTAATATGATACCCTGCTTATGCGTAAAATAATACACTCTGCCCGCAATTCATGCAAAAAAAATGTATCAACGTATGAATGTGGACCAATGAAAATGTGTATACATAGGGGTTTCCCCACCAGAATAAATTCATACAGATACCAATATAACCGGGGTTGCATACCGGCTCATCTGCGTCACCCTCTCCCCGTACTGCAAATATGTTTTTATCCCTACCCGCAGGGGCGTATCTCTGTTACTGAGCCTGAAGAAGGCCCTGGTATCACCATTTTCAAAATTCCCGTGGGGCGAATGTCATCGCCTCCACAAAAAAAAGGAAGGTTCGAAAACCTCCCTTTTCTGTATTCTATTGAAAACAGTTCTATTCCTGCACCCCAAGCACTGCCCGATACCGCAGCTCTCCTCCATTGTCGTATTCCACCGTGGCAATTACCGCATACGATCCGGCGGAAACACGCACTCCCTGCTGATTACGCAGATCCCAGGAAAAACGGCCTGCTTCCCGGGTCTGTGCCGAGGCATCCTGGCGGTCGATAACATTTCCCACCATGTCATAGATGGTAATACTGACCTGTGCGGGATCGCCGGTTACCACAAAGATATCTGCCCTTTCATCCTGTGCTGATACGGGATTTTTTCCAAAAAACACAGGGTGTGAAGCTCCATTGCTACGCACTTCCTCTTCGTGGATAAGGTCTGTTGTTTCTGTGATGGAAAACACACCATTTACATGGGTAACATCGTAATTTGGGGCCTCAGCAGATGAAGGAATAATGGCATAGTTCCCCACAGTATCTCCGGGCTGACGCAGGACAATAAGTCCCGATACAATAGCTTCATCATCATCATAGGCAAACCCATCATAGCTGACAGGATATACCCCGGGATCATCCTCATGCTCTTCAATGGAAATGTCCTCAGCGGTAATAATAAGCTCACGTGGTTCAATGGTAAATATCCCGTCATTAAAGGTAATATGATAATTGTCCCCCGCAGAAAGCGAACCCTGCACAACGGCATATTCGCCCACCTTCTTTCCCTCTTCCCGCGCAGGCTCTCCGGTCAACTCATCATCATCAAGCAATCCCTCTGCTGTATAGGTAAGAGGCGGATCGTCCTCGCCGTATATTCGGCTCTGATCCTCTGCGGTTACCATAACAGGACGAGGCTCAATCTCCAGTACGCCGCCGGAAAATGATATTGTGTATTTCTCATCCGCTGAAAGAGTACCCTGATTGATAACATACACTCCAACATCTTCCCCAAAAACACGGCTAAGCTCTCCGGTCAACTCATCATCATCAAGCAACCCCTCTGCTGTATATGTAAGGGGCGGATCGTCCGCACCGTAAATTTTACTCACCGGAGTGGCAAAAACTTCCACCGGTGCCGGATTAACAATAATAGTCACTGTGGTATCCACCGTATAATACCTATCTTCATCGTCAGGTATAAAAACAAGGGTATACTCCGATTCCCCCAGGGGCAAACGGTCATGTAATGAATCGGCAAATATAAACGTCCCTTCCACTTCAGCTTCGCCGCCGGAGAGCTCAACATCATCCAGCGCAGAACCATAGTAAACAGGTTGTGGTTCGGCCCAGGAGGTTACTCCGGGAGACAATTGCTGCCAAGCCAGGAAGGGATATCCGTCATTCATATTTTCATCTATTTTCCAGGTGGAATCAAAATCCCATGCGGCATCAGTGAAAGTCTCACTATCCGTAAGCTCCGCAGTGGTCTTTCCCGTTCCTTCAGCGGAACTATCCTGCCCGGATGTTTCCGTATCCCAAAAAGAATTTTCCACCGTAGTGGTGATCGAGGCACCTCCGATAAACCCCCCATTGTCAGAGGACGAAGCAACCGCTCCCGTACTATAGCTGTTCTCTATCAGGGAAGAGCTGGTTCTTCCTATAAAACCACCAATATTGCTGTCTCCTGTTGCAGACGATCTGCTGTATGAAGAAAAAATATTACCGGTACTCCTTCCTGCAAGTCCTCCCACAGTTTCATATCCCGACACTGCCCCGGTGCTGTACGATTCCCGTATAGCACTGTTGTTATTACCCACAAGACCACCAACCCGTCTTCCGTCACCGGAGACCGTACCTGTACTGTAACTCCGAAATATCTCTGCGCTATTATAACCAATCAAACCGCCGATACGTTCTCCATCAGAGGCTATATCAGCCGAGCTGCGTGAATATTCAACATGACCCGTATTGTAGCCTATAAGACCTCCCACAGAAATACCGTTACCCGTCACAGACCCTATGGAAAAACACTCTGTCACCGTGCTGCTGTAGTTATAACCTATCAATCCACCCACGTCATCAAGTCCCGTCACACTGCCCGAAAAGGAACTTTGTTTTATCAGGGAATTATCTGCTCCTGCTGCAAGACCTCCAACGGTTTCATCCCCGTGCACTTCAGAATCACGAATGTGCAGATTACTGATTTCTGCATCTGACAAGTGGACAAACAATCCCACATCGCTATCACCATCACGGAATATACGAAGATTTGAAATGGTGTATCCGCCGCCGTCATAGGTACCGGTAAAATCTGCGATGGGCTCCCAGCCATCCCCGTCATTATAATACAGACCGCCGGTCTGAAAATCAAGACTTGAGAATTCGATACTTCCCGTCTGCTCAAAATGACTTTCCGGATAATCCCGCACGGCATTCAGGTGTTCACTGTTTTCAACAAGATAGGGATCATCAGCCGTCCCTGATCCCCCGGCAAAATCACCAAATACACTCCCTGAAATAACAGAGAAACAAAAAAAAACGATACTGCTTTTATGTAATATGTTTTTCTTGCTCATAGACCCTCCAATATACTACATACTTTATCATATTGATAATATATGTATATGCGGCAATAAATCGTTTTTTTTTTTTAATCCTGAAAATATGAAAAAACATATGTTCATTATGGAAGAGTGGAATCGGGAAAAACATATTTCAAAGCGGATATAAGAATCTGTTCCGGACGTGCGGATGGATCAGCCTCAATGCTTCAGAGCAGAGATGCAGGAAAAAGGCATATCTGCCACTCAGCTGTACGGGGTAGTAGTAATTCGTACATCACAGAAGCGATATTGCAAAGAAGCCCCTTACTGCAGAGCGAAGGCCTGGGGGCAGATTGCAGTTCAGTTCAAAGGCAGCCAGAAAGTCCGTTCATACACCCGGTCTCCCTCTTTCAGCCAGGCCTCAATCACATCAGAAAGCGGAATAAAGGAATAGAACGAACTCCCGTCATAATTGAAAATAAGAAGCAGGTTGCTATAGGCAATAGTGCCGGTGTGATTTTTCTTATAGAGACTTCCTGAAAAATGCACTTTTCCCGCCTCATCAGTAGTCTGTGTGCCGATTACCTCATTGGGTATCAGGCTGTCAGCGTAATGACGGGGGTAGACCAACACCTCAACTCCGTCAAGAATTTTCCCTGTGCTCTGATCCTTAACTTCAATCTGCATCTCGTCCGGCAGAGCAGCATGGATAAGATCTCGTTCATTTCCCGTACGATCCGCATTATGATTAATAATGCTTTGGTTTATATAATGCCACTGTGTGGCGGATTGGGGAAAATCGACATAGGTTTCATCATCATATTCAATTGTCACTTCGGACATCAATACATCGTTTTTATCCGGGTAAACATTCTCTGAAGAGAGACGATAGGCACCACGAAGCTGGGCAAGCATGGAGACGAGATTTGAAGCGGCGGCATCGGTAAAGAAGTCATCCGCATTTTCCCGATAATTAAACCAGCCCCGCAGGCGGGTAAGGGTGGCCAGTGAATTTTCATGAGGTTTTTCGGAAAAGAAATCAAAGGAATAATCCTGCGCAATATCAAAGGTATCAAAGGTTTCACCTTCGGTAAAAAGCTGAAGGGAATCCAGGGAAAAGCGAATTTTTCCATTAAAGGCATCATCCCGGTTAAACACCTCTTCAGCTCGACGCAGCTGAGACTCAAAGGCCTCACGAAACTCCTCTTTCCCGCCACCGTCAAAGGATCCAAGAACAGAATAGCTCACCCGTGAGATCAGTGAAAATTCCCAGAGATCTTCAATATCCTGATCGTCATCAATATTTTTGGAAACCGTGTCATTGGGTGCAACGGAGAGATCCTGGGCCAATACAAAGGGCTCTTCATACACTGACCAGGCAATTGCCGACGGAAGAATCCCCTGGGGAAGCGAATCAAAGACGGCGGTTTTATATGTGCTCCCCGCTTCATCCTGAATTTTACTTGCAAAGGGAGTTCCATTGAAAAACACACTTCCGTCACCGGGAGCAAGGGGGGAGGCAATACGCAGTTTCAGCCTACCCGTGGTATCCACCATAACCGATTCTTCAAGCAGGGCCAGCCGATCCTCGGTCAGCACCTCGTCAACGACAACGGAGGAACGCAGCCCTTTCAGGCCGTCACCGGTTTGTGCGAGAAGATTATACTCTCCGGCGGGAATGGAATCAAATTCGATAAAGCCCTTATAATTGGTCATTCCGCGAAAAATCTTTATATTCTGATTTGTTACCTCCATAAGGGGATTAAATTCCGTTCCCATAAGAAGCACTTCAGCAGAATCCACAGGATTCCCCGCATTATCAACCACAGCCACAACGCCGTTTGTGGTTTCCGACGTATTCCCACCGGCAATGTCCATGGAGCAATTAAGCAGCAACAGACTGATCAGGAGGATACACACCTTCATTTTCCCTCCTTTTTGTCGCTCATGGGTATCAGCTGAATATTAAGTTGATACACAGAATCAGGCTCTTCGATTTTGTCAATATAATTCACCATGGTGGTTCTGAACTCTTTGATGATATCTTTTAAATCGTCTAGATTTTCCCGTGATATTGCCGCTGTCAGAGTGGATATATCACGGAGGGAAGCATCGTGCCGTTCAAGGGACTCACCGGCGAGTTTTATGGTTTCTTTCTGAAACTGACGGATCGCTATGGATCTCCACTCATTTCCCGTGGTGATATTTGCATCCTGCAAAACAAGTTTGCCCGCATCGGTATATTCAATCAGGTTAAGCTCCAGAAGCAAATCCACCGCTTCCCTTGCGTCCCGGGCTGTTATGGTAGGGCTCAACATGCTTCCCAGCTTTTCATAATCACCGTCAAAATCATAAAAACCAAGCAAAGATCTCACCGCAGAATAATACCATTTTGTATAAAATTTATATTGAGAAGCCAGGGTGCTCTTTGCCTTTACCTCTTTATATGAAAGAAGCTTCTCAAAGTATAATTTAACATCCTGCTCATTTTTTGCCTTATTAAATTTGATTAAGGTGGAAAAATACTGTTTCTCCGTTTTGGAAAAATCGCACACCTTTGCAACAAGAGATACTTTTTCAAGGGTAAGATGATATTTCCCCTGCAGTACCTTCACCAGATACCCGGGGTCTATATCAAGCTTGCGGGCAAAATAGCGATAGGAAAAATAACTATTGGAACCTTTGCTGAAGGAATAAAAATCCTTCAGAAAGTTTCGGTAATCCAGATAGTCAAAAACAGTTATCATATACCCTACCCTCTATATAGAGAAATGACCACTCATTATGTTTAAATGAGTGGTCACACCTCCCACCAATTGATCTCCCACCAATAACAAACTTTATACTGATAATATATACACAGAACCAGTCTTTGTCATGTTTTTTTTCATGAAACACGCATTTTTTGTTGATATTTTTATCAACACCCGAATCACGGTATAATGGCGGGTAATTAAAATATTTTTGAAAAATCAGCATATGAAAACCGTAATAATTTATCAACACCTCAAAAAAAAATGACCGTCCGGTTTCCCGAACGGTCATACCCTCCACCTTAACTTTTACTCCCACCGTACATCAGCAATATATACCGATTGTAATTATTCTGCTTTGTTTTTACGAAAAACACACCTTTTTCCGTTGATATTTTTATCAACACCTGTACAAGCCCCTGATTGTAGGTGTATCCACATTATTTCAAAGATCTTAAACAATACATGCGCAGATATTTATCAACACTAAAAAACATGACCGCCGGTTTCCCGAACGGTCATATTCTCCACCTTAATTACTCTTCCCACCTACACCACTAATATAAACCGTACTTTGTGACATTTCCTGATTTTCCACAAAAACACGTCTTTTTCCGTTGATATATTTATCAACACCTGCAATCCCTTCAGCAAAAGGACTGATCGAAATATAAAAGTACTACAAATGAAAATAACCGATATTTTTATCAACACAACGAACTCACTGCCTCAGAAATACGTGCCCCGCACCTTCAAAGCCGGACAGTACACCTGTATTCTTTGAAAACAAACCCATTCTGTATCAATTTTACGGCATAGAAATAAAAAGGAATGGTCATTGACGAAGGGTGTATACCTGCGTTCCATTTTCAGTATTTTATCCTAAAATCCTCAATTAAAGTATAAAAAGCGAGCTGACCTCTTTTATTTTAAGGGGAAACGAGAATTATCCCCTTCACCCAAT
>JBNJEI010000085.1:0-7073 GCA_051745755.1 Fibrobacterota bacterium | reverse complement strand
GGAGAAATATAAAGTTTCCGGAGATGCCGTGCGAGCCTATAGAAATTTCTATATTGGAGAAAAACTGGGCTTTGCCCGGTGGACAAAACGGGATCTTCCGCCATGGATTCCCGTACATCTTCGGCCGGTGTCCTCCTGAATTCCTTTGTTGGGTGTTAAGCCGGACACAGCGTTTTCGAGTACAAAACAGCGCTTAGTATCATTGGTATGAGCTTTTGTTCAGGCATGGACACATATTTATAACCTGATAATAACGCAGAAACAACAGAAGCTGCGTATCTTATTGTCACATTTGTGCAAAATCAGTTCATTTTACCAAAGGAGAATAAAATGAAACGTACGATGGGTGTTGTAAGTTGTGTGTGTTTTATGCTTTTTATGGCCCTCGGCTGTTCACAGGAAGATACTGCCGGGACACAGAAGAATTCCGAAAGCTCCGTTGAAACCGGTCCAATAGAGAAACCAAAGACAGAACCTGTGACCTATGGTGATTTACGGCCCGGGTTTACGGACAAAAACGACGATCTGGTTGCAGACCCTCCGGCAGATAATTCTGTATGGCAGGATCCCGCAACACTGATTTTTTCCTACACTCCCGTGGAAGATCCCGAGATGTATAAGGGGGTATGGCAGGAGTTTGTGGATCATCTGGCCGACGAAACGGGGCGGAAGGTTCAGTTTTTTGCTGTTCAAAGCTATGCTGCGCAGCTTGAGGCATTACGGGCGGGAAGACTCCATGTTGCAGGGGTTAATACCGGTTCTGTTCCAATGGCCGTAAATACCGCAGGTTTTGTTCCCTTTGCAATGATGGCAGGTGAAGACGGCAGTTTCGGGTATGAAATGGAGATTATTACCCATGCGGACTCCGATATTGAGTCAATTGATGATATTAGAGGCGGTGAGCTTGCCTTTGTAAGCCCAACGTCCAATTCCGGGTTTAAGGCGCCTTCGGCAATACTCTCTGCGGAGTTTGACATGGAGCCGGACCGGGATTTTGAAACTGCATATTCCGGTGCTCATGATGCCTCTATTATGGGTGTTGCCAATAAGGACTACCAGGCCGCAGCGGTTGCAAATTCAGTACTGGGTAGAATGGTGGAACGGGGTGCTGTTGACCGGGATAATCTGAGAACCATTTATAAAAGCCAGACATTTCCCACAACAGCCTACGGATATGTATATAACCTGAAACCCGAATTGGCAGAACAGATCACTCAGGCATTCTACTCCTTTGATTGGGGTGGTACACAGCTTGAAGAGGAGTTTGGCAAAAACGGTGAAGCCCAATTTATTCCCATAACATACAAAGAGCACTGGGATGTTATCAGAACCATAGATAAAGCCATGGGTGTTGAATACAAATAAATCACAGGAGTACCTACAGCGGTATACCGTCAGAAAGGATGTGCTTACATGCTTGAAATACGGGAATTGGTAAAATCATATTCTCCACAGGACCTGGCTCTGAAAGGAGTCGGGTTCTCCATTGAAAAAAGCGAGACAGTTGCCCTGATCGGTCCTTCCGGTTCGGGTAAAAGCACCCTTATTCGCTGCATCAACAGGCTGGTGGAACCCACATCGGGCTCGGTGTATCTTGACGGAGTGAATCTGACGGCCCTGAGGGGCAAAAAACTCAGGCATGCCCGAAGACAGATCGGCATGATTTTTCAGGAATATGCCCTGGTTGAACGGCTTACGGTTATGGAAAATGTCCTCTCCGGACGGCTGGGGTATTTCCCCTTCTGGACATCACTTCTGAGAAAATATCCCTCTGAGGATGTGATACAGGGACTGGAGCTTTTGAAACGGGTGGGGCTGGAAGATCATTTTGAAAAAAGAGCGGACGAACTCTCCGGCGGTCAGCGACAGCGGGTTGGCATTGCCCGGGCATTACTGCAGTCGCCGTCCCTTCTTTTGGTTGATGAGCCCACGGCATCCCTGGATCCCAAAACAAGCAGAACCATACTGCGGCTTTTGTGTCAGCTTGCCCGTGAAAACAGCTTGCCCGTTATTATTAATATTCATGATGTTGCACTTGCTCAGCAATTTGCTGACAGAATAATCGGCCTGCGCGAGGGGAAAATTGTTTTTGACGGGAAACCCTCTGAGGTCCAGGGGGATATCCTGACACGAATATACGGAGAAGAAGATTGGCACGAGCACAAAAAACGAAAGGATCATGAGGCTGCGCGGCAGAGTGTTGAGGAGGCGGCACCGGAATCGATAGCTTCTTTGGAGGCATCCTGTGAGTAAGCTCTCTGTGAAGAAGGGTGTCTGGAGTGCGCCAAAACTGATCAAATCACCCTGGAAGAGGTTTGCACTCTATCTGTTTTGCCTCGGCTTTGTTGGTAGCGCGCTTTTTTCCATTGACATAGACCCTGAGCGAATCTCGCGGGGAGCTGTGCGGGCAGCGGAGCTTTTTCGGGGGTTTTTATCACCGGATTTTATACACATGGGACCGGTGATATGGGACGGGATTACGGAGAGTATTGCCATGACAGTGGTTGCCACGGTTATGGGTATTATTCTGTCCATCCCTGTTGCATTTGGTGCAGCCAAAAATATTGCCCCCCTTCCGGTATATCTCCTGTGCAGGGCAATTATATCTGTTTCCCGATCCTTCCAGGAGGTTATTGTTGCAATTTTTTTTGTGGTTGCTATTGGGTTTGGACCCCTGGCGGGAGTTTTTACCCTGGCATTCAGCTCAATTGGATTTTTGGGCAAACTGATGTCAGAAACCATTGAAGAGGTTGATCCTGTTCAGCTTGAGGCGGTACAGGCTACGGGGGCAGGGTGGTTTATCTGGGTTGTCTATGCAATTGTGCCGCAGATTATGCCGCGGTTTGCGGGGCTGTGCCTGTATCGGCTTGATATTAATTTCAGAGAGAGTTCCGTTATCGGCATAGTCGGTGCCGGAGGAATAGGGGCAACACTGAACACTGCTTTTGCCCGGTATGATTATGAAATTGCCGCAGCTGTGCTGCTGTCAATTATTGGAATTGTTGTTCTTACGGAATATGTATCAACGATTATTCGAAAAAGGTATCATTGATGATAGTGATAAAGAATGGTATAACGGAATGGAGAAAAAAGTCTGCCGGACAGCGTTGGGCTTTCCGCTGTGTTGTAGTATTGATAATTCTGTGTACAGTATACTGCTTTATGCGTATCAGTGAAAATACCATATGGACATTTTTTCTGGATTCCCCCACACAGATTGCACATATGGCGGGCAGAATGTTTCCACCCAAATGGGAGTATATAACTATTCTGGGAGAACCGATTTGGGATACGGTGATTATTGCAACCCTCGGTACAGTCCTGGCTGTCTGTTTTGCTGTTCCCATCGCCTTTTTGGCAGCACGCAATACAACTCCCAACAAAATGCTTATTAAGCCCTTCTCAACAATTATTATGGTTACCAGCAGATCCGTAAACTCCCTTATCTGGGCGCTCATGCTGGTTACCATTGTCGGGCCCGGAGTTTTGGCGGGTATTTTTGCCATTGCCCTGCGCTCCATCGGCTTTATCTCAAAGCTGTTGTATGAGGCAATTGAAGAGATTGATGAGGTTCAGGTGGAAGCAATTCGCGCCACGGGGGCACCTATATGGCATATCCTGTTTGTTGCAATTGTCCCCCAGATTACTCCGGCCTTTGTTTCCATTGCAATATACCGATGGGATATTAATATTCGGGAATCCGCTATTTTGGGAATCGTGGGAGCCGGGGGCATCGGCATATACCTGAATACGTCCATAAATTCCCTTGCATGGGATCAGGTGTCTGTTATTCTCCTGGTTATTTTACTTTCCGTGTGTATCGCGGAATACATCACCTATTCTGTCAGAAAAGTACTATTGAAGAATTAACTGGCCCGGTCTTCATGGCTGTGAACCCGTCTCATATAAGCAGGTGAAAACTCTGCAGCCGGCATTTCGACAGGGGTGGGAGTCCGCAAAGCTTCAGCTGTTGATTCTCAGGGATGGCCGGTGCCAAAAGAATCAGCCAGACACCATCCTGATGAAGCAGGGGAGCGAGGCAACCCGACGGGAGGGGCCGCCTGTGATCTGTGCGGTATGTATGCAGTATTCACCTGCTTTGGTGTCATTTTGGCAGAATACGTCGATACCCGGGGTATTAATTATATTCTGAGTAGTGCATATTTTACGGGGATCAGAAGATATCCATGAGGGAGGATTATGTATACATCCAGCCAAATCCTGAGAGACGTACCATGCATTCAGGCACACAGGAGTGGATAATATCCGGTGCATTGTGGATTTTTGTGAGATGTGAAACAGTTCGTGATACCTGGTATACCGGTAGGGTATACGATATTCGAACACGGTGAAAACAGATGACGTATGGCGGGTATTTTCTAGTTATATGATTTAAGCTATCGATAGGACTCATGTTTACTTCTATCAACAAACAACGTGCAAAAGGTTTGCCGCAGGCGTAAAACAGCCCCTTCGCCAGTTTGTAAAAACTTGCAGGCAATTACGGGACAAAGAGGAGAAATTGAAAGCATATGAGTACAATGAACGAAATCAAAGATCATTTTGAAAAAGAAGCACAATTTTATGATGAAATTATTTTGAAATTGATACCGTATTACAAAGAAATGGTTAACTCTTTAGCCTCGTCAATTCCTTGTGATAAAGAAGCGTCCATACAGGTTCTTGATTTGGGATGTGGAACCGGTTCTATCTCAAAAGCAATTTTAGAGAAGTATCCAAACGCAAAATGTACCATCATTGATATATCCAGGGAAATGTTACGGATTGCTGAAAATAAAATAGGCAGTACATCAATCTATAAAAGCATCTGCAGAGATTTTTACGAACTTACTATTGAAAATAAATACGATGTGGTTGCATCTTCTTTGGCACTCCATCATTTGATTACGGATGAGGATAAAAAAGCATTTTACAGTAAAATATTTAACATGCTGATACCCAATGGAATCTTTCTTAATGCAGATGTTGTATTAGGATCCAATGAACATTTTCAAAATAACAATATGGAAAAATGGGTTGCATATATGAATAGATCATGCTCTATGGATGATATTTCCAACAATTGGCTGGTAAAGTATAAAAATGAAGACAAACCCGCAGGATTGATAGATCAAATAAAATGGCTGGAAGATATTGGATTTTCCGATGTTGATGTTATTTGGAAATATTATAACTTTGCTGTTTATGGAGGATTAAAAAAACAGAAGGATGTCCCGTAACAGCTGATACAGCGGGTATGCAAAATTGGTCTTCCGCGGGTCGACCAACTTCGAATACATCGGGAATGCTATCAATCAGTGCAAAAACATATCAGTATGGTATAATGGCAACAGACCGGAAAGAGAAACAGTAATAAATAAGGAGAAATCACAATGAAAAAAAACATGGGTACCACAGACAAGATTATCAGAGTACTGCTTGCTGCAATTTTCGGAGTTCTTTATGTTACCGAAACAATTTCAGGAGCATTCGGCATAGTGCTCTTAGTTCTTGCCGGTGTATTTGTTGTAACAGGTGTAATAGGTTTTTGTCCACTCTATGCACCATTTGGAATTACTACGTGCTCCTCTAAAAAAACGGAGTAACAGAGCGCCTGACACAAAAGCGGCATGCCAAAGGGCCTGCCGCTGTTACCTCAGGCATGACGGCTGTTTTGCAAAACACTGAGCACAAGACAATGGGCTGCAGCATGGCTGCTTTCACAAATACATGATGTTGCACAGCCTCCCAAATCCCGGGATACACATTGTAATCTGCTCTGAGTGTACCGTATTCCCAAAATCTGTACAACCCCCCCTCCCGCCGGGAAACTGACGAATATTTTTCAAAATCCTTTCACAACCTCAGAATACCTCATTTGCTGTGGTGCTTGCATTCGTGCTGGATGTGTCGTATTTTGATATAACGGTGTCTGTCGGCAGATGAGCTGCAGGGCGGATCTGGTATAATACTGAACAGGGAGATGTATATGAAAATGCAGATCACAATGACCCGGATTTCTTCTGTACTTGTGATGGTACTGCTGTTTCTACCCGCCCAGGCGGCGGCGCAGTCCTTTCAATTGCCCACTCTGCTCTATGGTACGGACGGATTGGAGCCCGCCATTGACGAGCTGACCATGACGATTCACCACGGTCGCCATCACCAGGGCTATGTGGATAATCTCAATGCCCAGGTGGAATATTTCCCCGGCCTGGCGGATATGAGCCTGGAGGAGATTATGGAGAATATCTCAGATTTCAGCAGGGCCGTACGCAATAACGGCGGCGGCCATTACAATCATGATCTGTTCTGGCGGATAATGGCACCGGAAGGGACCGGAGGAGAGCCGACTCCAGAGCTTCAGGAGGCAATTGAACGTGATTTCGGTTCTTTGGAAGACATGAAGGCTGCCTTTTCCCAGGCTGCGGCTACCCGCTTTGGATCCGGCTGGGCCTGGCTGATTGTTACCCCTGAGGGACGCTTAAAGATTACCTCCACACCAAATCAGGACAATCCCCGTATGGACGTTGTGGCTCAGGAGGATCGTGGTGAACCCATTCTGGCCCTGGATGTGTGGGAGCATGCTTACTATCTTTCTTATCAGAATCGTCGCGGTGATTATCTGAAGCACTGGTGGCGGGTGGTGGACTGGAATGAAGTAAACCGGCGGTTTACTGCTGCTGCAGGAGAGTAACGGCACTGTATGCGGGGGGGCTGTTTCGGTGTATTCCTGTGTAAATGTGTTTTGAAATAGAAATTTTATACCACACGCGGCCTGAATGGCCGTGCGGCATATACTCCTTGAAAGGAAGTTTGGTATGGCAGAAAAAAAAGAAGTGGTGGTAACCGATATTCAGATGTCCTTTGGTTCCATGGTGATATTTATGGTGAAATGGGCCGTTGCGACCATTCCCGCAGCAATTATTCTCTTTGCCCTGGCCGCCTTTCTTATGACCCTTTTTGGCGGATTAGGTACGGGGATGTAGTTTTTTAAGAGAAATTACCCGCAGGGATCCCTAAGAAATGTATCAAGCCGCTCTGTGAGAGCGGCACAATCCATATCAATTCCG
>JBNJEI010000084.1:0-7083 GCA_051745755.1 Fibrobacterota bacterium | reverse complement strand
ATGCATTGTTTTCATCGGCAAAGGTACCGATTTTTTTATCATTAATACGGGACGCTTTCTGTAAATATTCTCCCGTATATGTATGGTTTCTGTAATCAAGAATAGCCCGGTTGTAATTAAAATTTGTGGATGCAAGAAAGGGGGCTGTTTCATGAGCCTGTTCGATATAGGTAAATCCCTTGTCGATTTCATTATTCAGGAGAAAGGCCGGACCTGCAGTTATCAGCACCGGCTCAAAATCCGGCGTGGTTCGAACAGCTATATCGGAATAATAGGAGGCAGCGTTGTAGTCGCCGTTTTTCAGATTACTTAAAGCAAGGCTTGTATAAAGCAGGGCCTTTTCCTTCTGTGAAAGGTCTGAATTTTCCAGTCGGGAGTAGATTTTTGCCTGAAATGATTCTCCCGTTTTTTCGTTCAGGGCCGTACGGTATATGGAGGGAACCGAACGTGAAGAAAGAATGTACGCCAGGTCTGCTTCAATGCTCTGCAGGGCGGGAAAGGATATGATGCCCAGAATAACAAAAAACATAATACGTTTATGAGCGGCGTTATCAATGAGAATAAAAAGAAACAGGGCGGAAAATATAATGAACGGATAGGGAGCAAAAACCAAAAGGGGCAGAATAAGAAGGGATACATAGAGTATCTTGAGTACATAAGGTATGCTCTTTGGGTAGATACAGGATGCTTTGTGAACCATAAGTGTGTAATATTTCACCAGAAAAATGATGAAGAGAATGATTGTGGCCGAACGGATGAGTATTGCAAAGAAACTGAAGCATACTGATGCCAGCTTCAGCTGATAATTCCAGGAAGATTCTCCGTAAGATACTACACTTTTTATCAGATGAAACACTTCAGCAATGCCTGCACTTTCAAGGGTTGAGAACACCTCTGTTGTTTTTTGTTTTAAGGGCAGGGGTGAAAATTTTTCTGAATACGTGAGCATCCGCCGGGCGGTTGCGGTGTTATTGTTTCTGTAGTGTTTATATGACAGATGGGTGAGTAAACGGGACATGATTTCTGCGGAGGAACTGCCGGATTGGAGTTGGTTTTTATAGAGACGGGTAATTATCCGGTCTTCCCATGCCGGTTTTCCTGCCTGGGAAAAGCCGGTGAAGAGTACCCAGAGTTTGCCCGGATCATCTCCGGCACGTTCCAGCGCCCGTGTAAAGTACTTTCTCTGATTATTTGGTGAGGCTGAAATCCCCTGGAGGAAGGAGAGATAATATTCTGTGGAATATCTGCGAGCGGGGCCTTTGTGTCGGTTAGGGGATATTGTCTCAAATGACTGAGCGGAGGGAGGAAACTCCATTTCTGCGGAAATGGCTGAGCGAATGAAGGCATTGCGGTTCTCCACGCTCCGATCTATGGCAGTAAATGAAAATGCCTGTATCTGAACAGCAAAGCAGAAAACTATGAATGCTGTTACCTCAAAGATGTTGTTTCGTTTCATCTGCTTCCCGTATCTTTTAATATACCCGTCAAAATAATAATATAGTAATGGGAGCATCTGTGTTGAGAAAAAAACGATTTGCAAAAAAAAAGAGCCTGAAAAAATCAAATATTAATGACCTGTGTATGTGTATTTCGCACGGAAACCCTGTTTTTGAGCGAAGTCTGTATCTTCCTGGTCTCCGAAAGGCAGGGGTACTGGTTTTGGGAGACCAGGAAAAATGCGGAGGGGCGTTGCCTGTAAATCGGTTCCGGTTTACTATCTTCACACTCTGGGCATGATACCGTGTTTTATTCGGCGGAAGGATTATCACTGGGGCATCAAACTCCGCAGGGATATTGAAATACGACCTTTTGGCTGTATGCCAGAATGGATGAAGCATGACTTCGTACAAGTATAATTCTGGGTTACATTGTCATCATGTGTTTTGGTGTAAGCTATTTGCTTAACGTTGTCAAATAATTGATATATTTTTGCTAAAACAGGTTTTGACAAGTTCGATTGTGTTTTTGATATACATTAGGTTTTAAAGATGACTGAAAATTGAACAACGGTATTGCCAACTACCGGAGGGTGTTATGAAAAAAAACTGCGTTCTATGTATGATGTGCTGTTTTTCTGTGGTTTTTCCTGCAGTTGCGGGAACTGCTCCTGATCCAGCCGGTCGTGTATTGCTCATCTATAATGAGCTGGGGTATCACAGCGACGGATTTGAATTTTCCCAGCCCGCTATGGAAACTTTCCGGGCAGCCCTTACGGGTAATGATGAGTATGCCATTCCTAAAGAAATCGGAGATGTGGGAACTAATCTCAACTACAATATACCTGATATTTCGCCCGCCCCTTCCGTGGATATTCTTGCCATTACTGACAATCAGGGGATTTATGATCCGCTCATGGCTGCCTTCGGTGATGAAATTCCCGACTCGCTTCACGGTGGAAAAGAACTTTCCCACTGGACACAGGTGTATGATCTGCGTTTTTCCAATAATACAGCTGCGGCACCGGAATATATTACTCTTGGGTCAGAACCCACCAGTGATCTCTCCCTTTATGCATCTTTTCTGGCTGACGGCGGCGGGCTTTTTATTCAGGCGGAATACCGTATTTTTGTGGAGCGGAACCGCGGGGTGACTTCTGTTATAAACATGCTGACCGCACAGGATGTGTTTGATCATACCCTCATTGGGAATCAGCAGGCCCATACCCCTATTGATACGTACAGTGAGTATGATGATTTTTCGACCAACTTCAACGATCTTGAAGCCATCGACCATGAGGAGCGGTTGAAGCTGGTCAGTGTCGGATCCTATCCCCTGGATCAGGTTACAGATGGTATACCTCTGCTTGTTTCAGAGGATATCGGCCATATGTTTCTGTGGGATTCACATCATCTTGTGAACCAGAACGGACGCCTTGTTGTCAGTTTTAATATAAACGGCTGGGCAGACCTGGATCCGCAATGGCAGGGGCAGGTGAAGCGCGGTGCCTATGCATCGGCGCAAAATATCTATGCTCTTTTGTCGGGAGTACTTGATTACAGCATTGAAAAAAGCTTTGAGCCCGACCACGGCGATGTGGGTGAGGAGGGAACCTTTTATATTCGTGTTACAAATAACAGTGACCATGCTATTGCAGACAGGGTTATCACCGATGATGTTCCCGGGTGTCTTGCAGTAGTGTCTTCCTCTCCGGAATGGACGTCTCAGAATGGCAATGATTTTTCCTGGGAGCTTTCTCCCATAGCCCCGGGAGAAACCGCTGAGATAGAGGTCGATTTTATTGTTGAACAATTTCCTCCCTGCGAGTAAAGGAGCTGAATATGAAACTACGGGCGATACTGTTTGTAAGTTGTGCTTTTTTGATCAATAGCCTTCAGGCTGAAATTATAGATGTCGGTACTGTGACAATAGATCCCATGTTTATTCGTCCCGGTGAGGAATTGCAGGTGACTGTTCCCATACATATGGAGGTTGATGGTGATAACTCCTTTGATGTGAAACTCGGTGCCGTTTTTTCCCGTGATGAGAATTTCGGCACCGATGGCGATTATCTTTTTGTCTATGACAACAGTGACGGGAATGAGCCGGTGGATTATGATGCTGGGCAACCGGCATTCACCCTGGAATCCGACGAACTGTATGACGGATGGGGGAACTATACCTTTACAACCATTGCACCTCAGACGATGCACCATGGGGAAGACTGGTATCTGATGTTTGTTATGACCGAGGAAGAGTGGCATCCCCCGGTAAATACAATCGGGGATATTGTCACTGATGATTCCCATGTAGATCATTCACAGGTGTTTGAGGTGGCGGTGAATAAGGCTGCAATTATTAATACTGCTTATTCAAATGATAAATCCGATACGGCTGTGTATATAATTTCCAAGGGACTGCCGAAGGCTGAACTGCGTTCCAATGGGCAGGTTCAGGATAGGGATGCCTCCGCTGCATACGAAAATCGCCGCGTTTTCGCCACTCCTTCCCACCCTGTTGAAATAACTCTCCATGATGACGGAGGAAATGAAATTTCCGAAGCTGAGGGTGCGCGCATTTACTATTCCCAAAACAACCGGCAGGCGGTGATCGGGGAGAATGAATATACGGGACCCTTTGAGATACGAGAGAGCGACACTATTCGCGCCGTTGCTGAGGTCCCCGGATATACAGATCCCGCGGAAGGCTTCTGGGTCTATGAGCAGAATCTTCCCGATGCAGCATTGTACAGTAATGGTCAGGTGCAGGATTATACCCTTGCTGATGCCTATGACAACCGGCGTGAATTTTCCACCCCCACCCATGAAATATCTATTGAGATGCGCACCGATGACGGAGAGGTGGTGGGTCCCTCCGATTCTGTGGATATTTATTATGCCCGTGGTACTGAAGAGCCTGTAATCGGCGAAAACAAATATACCGGCCCCTTTGAAATAGATCGAAGTGATACCATACGCGCCATAGCCGAAAGTGACGCCTTTGACAGCCCCGCGGAAGGCTTTTGGGTCTATGAGCAGAATCTTCCTCAGGCTCTTCTGGAAGCCGATCCGGCCGCGCCCTATGATGATGTCTACACCTATGATACCCCCTCCATGAATGTCACCCTCACCACCAACGAGGGAAACACCATCTATTATACCACGGACGGCAGCGAGCCCACCACTTCATCCGAATCTCTTGATGAGTATACCGGTGATGTTGAGGTACACGGTGATGCAACCCTGCGGGCATTGGCCACAGGCCCCGCCTATGAGCCGCGAGACTCCATGTGGCTCTACGAAAGTATTCTTCCACGACTGACGCTGAAAGCCGATGCGGGGTATGATGATCCTTCAGACACGGTTGAATTTTATTTTGATACCACGGTTGTTTTGTGGGCAGAGGATGAAGCGGGAAATACTGTTGATGATGCAGATATCTATTATCTCATAGATGACGGCAGTGGTGCTGTCATTACCGAAGATAACGGTCTGGTGTATGATGACATTCGCACCATTGATGAAACCGTACGCATACAGGGGCTTGCTGTGCATGACGCGTATCAGACAGACCGCCATGAATGGCAGTACCGCCTGATGCAGGAGGAAAACAGCCTTCGTGCAAAAACCTTTGATATATCCTATGTGGATGGCGATCTGATCCGCGGTGACGATGCTCACAGCAATGGTGATGAAGTACCCTTTGGGCACAATCTCCGTATTGTCTTTGAGAGCCCGGTCTTTGATGAGGAAGGATTTGAAGCCTCGTATTCAGTGGATGGTGGTTCGTGGGAGACGTATGAATATGATGATACACTGTTTCTCACGGAAGCCCATGATGATACCACCCATATATCCGTACGGGCTTCTGCCCACGGATATGACGATGCGTCTGTGGAGTTTTATGCAGTACGTGATACCGTGGATGGGGTGGATATCTCTCCTGCGGGGGAAGAATTTATCTCTCCTCCGCTGCATATTTATGCAGAGCTTCGCGGCGAGTGGGTGAATCCTTCGGTGTGGTGTGATGCCGGTGACGGGTTTGAATTGTATGAAGACCGGATCTCTCTGTACGACAGCCGTGATATATCCTTTATCGGGAAGGCTGATTTTGCGGTACATGATACCCTGAGTCATTCCTATCGCCTTGTGGCGAGTGTTTTGGATGCGTGGTATTATGACAAAACCGGTGACGGACGCATTGATTCCGTGACACTTTACATGGATATTTCCCGTGATACTCCCCCGGAAGAGATTCGTCTGTATTCGCCCTTCAGTGATGAGGAACGCGTACTGTCTGCTGATGATATTCACCGTGATGACACAACGTTGTCCGGTAGTTTTGCCTCCTTTTCCTTTGACGGGCGTACGTCCTTTACAGAGGCACGCGGCAGAGTGCGGGGGAGTGAATACCGGGACGGGGAATTTACAATACAGGATTCCCTTGCCCCCGTAGTGGTCAGGGCCGTGTACAGCCCCGGTGAGATAGCAGAAGTCAGCCCGGTGGAGCGTTTTGCCGACACACTTCGTGTGCAATATTCCGATGAGGTTGTGGTGGATGATATGCAGCGTCCCTTTGTGTTGTATGATGAGGATGATGATCCCTATCACATATATTTTGATCATGGGAAAAGCAGTCTGAAAGGTATTGATACCTCCATTGGAGGAGATTCATACCGCCTGAGCCGGGGTGTGTTTATTGTGGACGGAGAACAGGATTACCGCCTGCCCCGTACGGGGGACTCCCTGAATATTCGTGTCGGTACTACCTACAGCCTGGATGATGAGCTTGTTCAGCAGATTGAGGGCAATCGCAAGGTGGAGCTTTTGGTGTATGATATCCCCTACGCTCTGCATATCTCCACCAATACACCGGCCGATCCGGAAAAAAAGAAGATTCCCGAAGAAATTGCACCCCACAGCAGACCCCTGAAAACCGGCGTGGTGGTGGTGGCGGATTTTTTGATGCCCATGGAGGATGGAGCCCAGGACGGCAGTCTGACCATTCTTGACAATGTGGGAAATGTAGTGCAGGAGGTCAGCGGTCGTGATGACAGCAATGAGCATCTTTTTGTGGAGCTTCAGGAAGAAGACAGAACCCGGTTGGTTTTTTACTGGAATGGACATAATCGAAGCGGTCGCAGCGTTGGCCGCGGGACGTATTACGGTATTCTTCGCATTGATGATGGGCGGGGAGCAACTGTTTCCCGTACGGTAATGATTGGTATCGGTGATTAGTCATTCTTGCAATTTTTCTATGAAGGAAGCGGAATTATTTCGCTTCCTTTTTTTGCCCGGATTTTTCTGGATAACAGGTAATGGGTAAATATTTGTTGTCCAATAATATTGTTTGGGTGTTTTTTGTAATACTCTAACTTCCAGTATTTTAAGAAGCATGTCCTGTTTCTGACGCACCGGCAGGCAGGCGTCTGAAAACATTCTTTTTTGTCCAAATCATGTATTAATGGTATTTTTTGTTGACAAAAAGAACCGATGGTGTATACTGATATATAGGGACAGCTAATTTATTACAGAGATATGGGGCCGGCGTTCAATCTATATAAAAGCGTTGTCCGGTAATTGGTTTGTTGCGACAGAATGAAATGCGTGCCCTGTGGCAGTTGAAACAATGTCACAGCGGTCTTGA
>JBNJEI010000083.1:0-7465 GCA_051745755.1 Fibrobacterota bacterium | reverse complement strand
TCAGATGACAGTATTGTAGAGAACCGCCGTGGTACGTGAACCGTATGCCCGGTGGTGTGAGAGGGTAGAGGGAGTAATCCCTCACCCTACTCGATTCAAGCCGGAATGTACAGGCCTTTTTTTGTGGAAATAATCTGAGTTACAGATACAAAATCGTTGTATACACAGCACTTATTGTTTGTCGCCGCCTATGGCTTTTGTAATTTCAAAGGACAGAATTGTACACAGGGCTGAATCTATCTTCGTTTCTTTCTCGGATTCCATACCACTGGAATAGGTGGCCTCAGCACCGAAAACAAAACTCATATTCCCCCCGAACCGCCAGCCGGTATTAGTATCTATTCCTCCGCTGAGCATGGTGCCGAAATACCCGTCGGTAACAAAGACACTTCCTTCAAAATTCTCTTCCTCAGCCGATGCTTCCACGGCACCAACTGAGATTAATCCCAGCCCCTGTCCTCCATAGGGGCGGGTGTCTTTGGTGGTAAGCACATAATCGTTTTTAAGTAATGCTGATCTGTTGTCAGCGATACCAATACTATTGATTCCATCCCCGCCGATCATATGGCCGATATCCCATCAATTTCCGGCGGTAAAATGGTCGGTGATATAGAGTTTTGGTTCAAGGCCGAAACCAAATCCTGCCATATTGGGGCTCCCGAACATAATTGGCAGGGTGGCGATTAAATCCACCCGATAAAGGGTGGTATGTCTGTGCAAAAGCCATTGTTGATGCAGGCAAGAGACATATACAGATAAGTACACCGTAGACTGTTTTCATTATGTTTCCTGTAACAATTTAAAAATCCATACGGCTGGTATACTCTCCCCTGGGTTTTATTCAAAGAAAATATGGAGTACCTGTTATACAGTATAAACTGAAGAAATATCAGTTTTACTTACATATCATATCCGTGGGACCTCTGCAGGGAGTATACAGTACACTCTCAATTTATAGTTCTTTTCGATACAATGAAGCTGCTGCTTAGACCTTTGTTCCGGGGCTGAAGAAGAATAACTGCTCTTTGAATGGTGAATGTGGAGGATTTGAATAGCGCGTGTTCAGGGAATGGGGTAATACTTTTTTTACGGTGACAGTGATACGGCAGGTATCTGTCTTATACGTGTGTATTGTGCAGTATATGCACTCCGCTGTTTATCGCCCATAGTGAGCTTAGCAGGTCTGAAACAGGACTTTTTACCGTCTCTATTGGGTATGTGCCATTGTAATTCATGGGTAGGTTTTTGAAACGAATCGGTATACTCCGAGTCCTGGATACCGTATTTGAACGTATGTATTGTATTCTTAAACCAGTAGGTTTGCTTTTAGAAAAAATGGATTAACCGCTCTTTTCACATTGATCTTTGGCGTTGTGCAATTATTCGCATCTCTTCCTGGGGATGTTGATGGTATCGTTAATCATCCTGACTTTTTCAGTTGTACTGTCACCCAGACCAATGAAGCAATTCGTGTGGAACATGCGAATAACCTGAATGATTTATTTCTCAGGATCAGGGAGCTCTGTTTTTTGGCTTCATTTTTTGCCGGAAGTGATTACGGTAAGGCACATAATGAGACATGACTGACTGCAGTCAAAAGATAAAATGAACAGGCCATGGGTGCACGATAGTATATTGACACTGATGATGGTTCGGCTATAGAATGCCAGTATCTCCGTTCTTACTGGAATGGATCACATGGTGTGTTTTGATATAATTTTAACACGGCAGGTCAGAATCTATCTGAAGTTGAGGGTATTGTAAAAACTTAAGTAGAGGGTGATAATGACGAAAGATCTTTGTATTTTGTGTGATGAATTGGTACAGGTATCGGAAAATGCTTCGACAGCATTTCCGAAAAAAATTCTGTATAACGGGCAGTTTGTTTTCTGATGTATTCAGTAATTCACCATAATAATCAGTAAGAATAACCATTACAATTAAAGGATACCAGTGTGACTGAATTTCTACTCACGGTGATTATAATTTTGCTGTACGCCTCACTTGCCCATTATATCAGCTATTTTGTGGGGAAAAGACGCATCCTGAATGGGCGCAGGTGGGATTTGAATATCTGTTGCGGCATAACAGACGGAGGTGGAGAGAACGTTGATATTGTCAAGCATACGGAGCTGCCTCATTTTAGGCTGATAGATACTATCTACGATCTTCCCTTTGAAGATGATGCTTTTGATACCGTTTTGTGCTCTCATACAATTGAGCATGTGGATGATCCCCGGCGATTCTATACCGAATTGGAACGTGTGGGCAGAGAGGTTACCCTCGTTGTACCTCCGCTCTATGATATAGCCGCGGTGTTAAACATCTTTGAACACAAATGGATATTTCTGACGTTCAAAAAGAAACATCATACTCTGCCGCGATTTATTACATTTCCCGGTGCGGATTTTATTCACAAACGAATCGGTCAGAGAAATAATGCATAAGCCTAAACAGGATACGGTGATTGCGGGTTACCGGGATGGTGATGCTGCGATGGGGCATGACGTATCTGCTCCCCGAAATCCTTTGTGATGCACCGTTTCAGCATCTTTGGCTTCCTGTGTACACTGTAAACAGAGACATTTTGATACGTCTTTTATTATCCTGTTCTACACCTTCATTGACCATGGAGGTTTTCCGGAAGGCAAAACGCTCATATTGACATGAAGTGGCGGCCAATAGGATATGGATGACAGTTTTATGCACAGATCCATGGTGGAACGGTGGATGAATTGACGCAGTATCAACTGAAATGCCGCAGATTCTCAGTGAACTGTACCTGATTCGCGGCAGGAGTGATAGATCAGCAGGTTGTTTTTCCGTATTTTGAGATACACAGCAGCGGGTACAAAGAGCAGGCATTGGTATAACCGGCCCAGTGCTCTATGGATGACACTCCTCACTCGATTCAGTGCAGGGTGTATGTATTGATCAAAACAGAGTGATTTCAATGAGTATTCCCGGTGGGTTTTCAGTGAAAAGCTTACTGATCACTCCTATTCAGAATAAAATGTCATGAAGACTTCAGTCATGCGCTGCAGATCTTCAGCGCCGCACAGTTCACGTGCGGAGTGCATGGCCAGCATGGGTATGCCGATGTCCACGGAGGGAATATCCACTTTGGTGGTAAATATTGAACCAAGGGTTGAGCCCCCGGTAATATCTGAGCGATTTACATAGGACTGAACAGGTACGCCCGTTTTTTCGCAGAGACTGCGGAATATGGCCGCACCGGCTCCGTCAGTGGCATATTTTCCGTTTGCGCTGTATTTAACAGCGGGGCCGCCGTTCAGCAGTGGACGCACCAGGGGGTCGTGTTTCTCCGGAGCATTGGGATGCAGGGCATGGGCCATGTCTGCGGAAATAAGGAATGAATTGTAGAGGCCCTGCTGAAGTTCCCGTGATGTTGTATCCCGACTTTCGGCTATTTTTTCGAGGATGGTACGAAAGAGGGGAGAGCCTGCCCCGGAGAAGGTGGCGCTGCCGACTTCCTCATCGCTGAAAAGAGCGAGAATCTGCGTTTCTTTAGTTGCGGGAGCGTCACAGAGAGCGTCTATGCCGGCACGAACCATGGCAAGATCATCCAGGCGCGGAGCGGAAATAAACTCCTCCTGAGCTCCGAGAAGGCAGCCTTCTTCGCAACAGTACACACTGAGATCATAATCCACAATATCCTCAGGTGAACAGGAACACTCGTTGCTGATAAGCTCTTCAAGAGGGTTTATTTCGGTAAGGGTGCGCGAGAGAGTACTGAGAAGGGGCTGCATATCCTTTTGGCGGTTCAGCTCCATTCCTTCGTTGACTGTGCGGTTGAGATGTATGGCAATATTTGGTATGGTAAGCAGAGGGCGGGCAAAATCAATGATTTTCCTGCGGGGGGTAAAGGGGGTTTCTCCGCGAAGAAAAACCTGGCCGGCAAGGGAAAGGGGGCGGTCCAGCCAGGTGGAAAGAATTGGTGCACCGTATACCTCGGTGTTGAGTCGGGTATATTTGTCCTTCGCATCGGGGTGTGACGCAGGCTTTACACGCAGTCCGGGTGAATCCGTATGGGCGGCAATAACCCGCATGCCCGCAGTGGAAATACTCCCGGTTCCGACCCGAAATGCGAAGAGGGTTACCCCCCGATGTATGACATAGTATTTTTCTCCAGGACTGATCTCCCAGGGGGTTGCCAGGGAAAGGGGTAGAAATCCACGGTGTTCAAGATCCTGTGCTGCGGCGGATACGGCATTTGCGGAATCGGGAGCCCGGCCGATAAAAGAAAGAAGGTGACGGGCGGTTTCACGTGTATTCATAGGCGATTCTCAAAAAATAGGAGGTGGGACATAAAAAATGGCGGAGGGCGTGAGACTCGAACTCACAAGCCTGACGGCGGCGGTTTTCAAGACCGCTGGATTACCAATTATCCTAGCCCTCCGAAAAGGTCGCCATAATATATATCGGTTGTTCAGAAAGATACAATAGTTTTTTGAAATTCCCCTTGTAATTGCTGCAGTATATCGTTGAAGTCGGTAAAAGGAAAATAGTGTGTGTTGTCCTTTTCAAGGGCCTGTGCCAAAGCGCCCCGGGCAAAACGGATATCGGCCTGCTTTGCGGCTTCACGATCTGAAGTACCGTCTCCGGCATAGACAACGAGCTCATAGTCCTGCATCAGAGATTTCGCCACGGCCTGCTTTGAGATACCGTAATATGAGCAGCGGAATTCTTCTTTTGCGGGAGGAAGGATATGGAGATTATTGTTTTTAAATTCACCATGATTGGCGTAGACAGCGATATCCTGCAGACCTTCTTTCCGGAGGATGGGTACAATATAATATGAACTTCCCGCACTGATTACAGAAAAATCCCCACCCTGGGATACTACCCATTCAACCGTGGTCTTCAGATCATCATGAAGGGGAAATCTGGCTATATATTCGTCAAACTGTTCACGGGTGATGTGAATATTTGCAAAGAGATTCTGCATAAATTCAAAACTGGTGATCTCTTTATTTTTCGCTTTGCCCAGGAGGTCTTCGTAGCGGTCGCGGTAGGGACCGGTAATAAAGTATTCATAAAACTCGGCAGAACTCATAGTGCCGTCAAAATCGGATAAAAAAAGCAGTTTCTTCATAGGCCTATAACAGTGTTAAAATTTTCATTTCCTTCTTTTCGTGCTCAGCAATCAGTTCTGTCATTTCCAAAACAGCCATATCAAGGAATTGTTGTGTGGCGGCATCTTCTGCAGAAAAGTGCGGGGAATGGATGAGCCAGGAAATAATTCGGAAATTCTCAGTAATAATTCCGTGTTCCTTCTGCAGATCCAACACGGCCTCCGTGGTTTCCAATGAGGCATGCTTACCCTGGATCAAGGCCGGAAACAGGTAGGTTTCTTCCCGAAAAAAATGCTGTGTTAATGTTTCTGCGTACGTGGCATGGTTTTCTCTGCATACGGAGAGAAAGGTCCTGTAGTCATTGTTGTGAATAAGATTCAGGCTGGTTTCTCCAAGGGTGAGGAGTGCTTTGTGTTCCTGTCTGACATCATTGAGATAGTTTGATATGGTACTCATGGGCAGTACACCTCCTTTTCCGTAAAATATATTGAAACCCGTGCTGCAAGGTAATACGAAAGAGATGGGATTTTATTATGAACAGGGCGGCACAGATTATATTTTGATATGAATCACTTTTCCGGCAAAGAGGATAATATGTCAGAACAAAAACTTATAAGCAGTGATTTTGAGATAGAAAAACTGGGCGAGTGTACCCTGGATACCCCCCTGTCCTATTCCCATAAACGGGATGACAAAGTGGCAAATTTTACCAAGAGCGGCACCCGGGTGGTTCTCAACGGACGGCTGTACCGTGAAAATGCCGACTCCTTTACCCCCATACTTATGGAGGCCGCGGGACCGCGGAATAAAATCTATTTTGATCCCAGCAAGGTAAAGGCCGCCATTGTTACCTGCGGCGGATTGTGTCCCGGCCTCAATAATGTTATTAAGGGGCTTGTACATTCTCTTTCCCGCTACGGCGTAAAAAATATAGTGGGAATCCGTCACGGTTTTATGGGACTTCTGCCCGATTTCGGTGTTCCTTTTATGGAGTTAAACCGTGAATCCGTTGCGGGAATCCATCGTGAGGGAGGTACTATTCTTGGGACATCCCGCGGGTTTGGTGAGCGTACGCAGGATATTGTGGATACCCTTGAAAAAATGAATATTAATATGTTTTTTGCTATTGGGGGTGACGGTACGCAGAAAGGGGCCCTGCGTATCCACGAGGAATGTCGCCGCCGGGGGCTGAAGGTGGCCGTGGTGGGTATACCCAAAACCATCGACAACGATCTGAGTTTTGTACGGAAATCATTCGGATTTGAAACCGCCGTTGATAAGGCTGTAGAGTCGGTGTATTCAGCTTCAGTTGAGGCTAAAAGCGTGATTAACGGAGTGGGGCTGGTAAAACTCATGGGGCGTGAATCCGGGTTTATTGCAGCTCATACGGCTCTTGCATCCAGTGAGACAGACTTTGTGCTGGTTCCGGAGGTTCCCTTTTCTCTGGAGGGGGAGAACGGATTTCTGGCTCAGGTGGAAAAACGTCTGGAAGCACAGGGGAATGTTGTTATTGTTATTGCTGAAGGTGCCGGACAGGATCTGCTCAAACATTTTGAAGAACGGTATCGTGAGGTGGATGCCTCGGGAAATAAAAAGCTTGGAGATATCGGTATCTATCTTCGGGACAGGATTCTTGAATATTTCAATACCACACAAAAAAACATAACCATGAAGTATATCGATCCATCCTATATTATCCGCAGCCGAGCGGCAAATCCCAATGATTCACTCTATTGCTCCCGTCTTGCAGGGAATGCCGTTCATGCTGCCATGAGCGGAAAAACATCCATGATTACGGGGCTTGTACATAATTATTACGTGCATATACCCATACACATGGCCGTGGCAAAGCGAAACAGCATTAATCCTGATTCGTCACTCTGGCGGGGCGTGTTGGAGAGTACGGGACAGCCGCCGAAAATGGTATAATCAAAAAAAAGGAATTGCAATGACCCAGCGAAGAGATTTGTTTTTAGATAGACTGAAAAAAGAAATACTTATTCTGGACGGTGCCATGGGTACCATGATACAGAATTACGATCTCCCGGAAGCGGAGTTTTGCGGAGAACGCTTTGCAGACCATCCCGTGTCACTTAAGGGAAATAATGACCTTCTTTGCCTGACCCGGCCGGATATAATCAGCCACATCAGCGGTGAGTTTCTGGCGGCGGGGGCAGACATTATTGAGACAAACAGCTTCAATTCCAATGCCTTTTCCCAGGCGGATTATCAATTGTCTGATATGGTGGGGGAGCTCAATTATACCGCTGCACAGATTGCGCGGAAAGAGGTGGATTCCTGGGAAAAAGAATCGGGTCGGACCTGTTTTGTGGCCGGTGTTTTGGGGCCCACGGGCCGGACGGCGTCCA
>JBNJEI010000082.1:0-7543 GCA_051745755.1 Fibrobacterota bacterium | reverse complement strand
GAGACTCATTGTGACCTATTTTATTGAATACTCCGAGGAGTGGATTGGTGAGCAACGCTCATATATAAAACAAGAACACCTGGAAACAGTAATGATCAACTTCCACAAAAACAGGATGGCAAGTTAATTTGAAAATTGCGAACAAAACTTGACACTACCTAATTCAAAACCTGGATACTCAAAAAGCCCCTTCCCAAACGCATCATTTTATGAGATACTCACCACTAAAACAGCCGTCATATCTGTTAAAAGCGCTTCAGGCATTTTCTTCCACACCCTGCGTTCATCAGCTTATGAGTTGTGTTTTAAGGCATTTCCACTGAAGCGATGACACATGTTATCTGATCCACCAATCCAACCCTTCGTCTTATTTCTTGCTTTCTGCAGGAAAGAAATTTCTGACTCATTTCATACCATCGATACCCATAGTACCATTGATCTTCACTCTCCGCTCGTAAGCCTGTCAGATATTGGTCGATTTATCAGTTGCTTGGAATATTTCATGTGTCATGACCTGAAATAGCATCCACTGATGCTGATATAAGCATTTACAGGGACATTTTCCGGTTGTTCCGAATGATCTATTACCTGCACGTCCGTCTTCAGTTGATTTCTCACTGAACGTCCTGTCGTTTCTCTGCAATTCCGGGCAGTGGCACACAGTGAATATCGCGCGTAATGTATTCACCCTTATATCTATGCCAGCCCTGGCACTGGCATTTAATGACAGCTGTCTCCACATCGGATACGCACAGCAGCTACCATAGAACTGATTTTTCATCCCTTACTTCAGCAGCCACTTTCTGGTCCATTCCTGCGCTAAGCGTTTATACTCCTGTGGTGAGGTATGGTTGATTTGCGCCACCAGGAAAATGCACGCTGTCAGCGGCACATCATAACAAAAGAGGCTGCGGTTGCACGCCTCTTTTGTATAAATTCAGCGGACAAAACACCAGACAAAACACGTCAGGATGTCCGGATATTTCAGGTAAGTGAGCTTCGCACCAGCTTTGAAACCAGTCCTCCCTCAGCACGACCTTTGACCCGCGGCATAAGAGCACCCATAAGCTTTCCCATATCGGCCATGGCAGTTACTCCCAATTCCTTTTTTGTATCCTCAATCATCCCGATAATTTCTTCTTCAGTGAGTTGAGCCGGCTGAAATTCCTGAAGAACAGCAACTTCAGATTCTTCTTTCTGAACAAGATCATCACGTCCTGCTTTTTTGTATTCTGCAATGCTGTCATTGCGCTGTTTTATTCCCTTGGTGACACATTCCAGCACATCATCAGCCGTAGGCTCCCGTCTTCCCGCATCAATCGCCTTGTTTTTTGCCTCAGACATAAGAGAGCGAAGAACAATCAAACGTCCCTTATTTTTATTTCTCATACTTTTTTTAATTTCATCCTGAAGTTTATGAACCATAAATTCTGCTCCTTTGATTAAATTTCACCACAATCAACAGCGCTCCACCGATGCATAAAATCAATGAGCTGTTCCGTATCGGGAGAGTCACACTCACGCACATAATACCCTGAAGTACAAACGCCAACGGCCAAACACTCAGCATGAGACAATCCGGACATCCAGGCGTTACAAAATCCAGAATTAAAATTATCTCCTGCGCCCGTGGTAAGGCGGGGCGTTCTTGTATAGGGACCGTCAATCCATGCAGAACCCTGGCTTGAAGCAAAAGCAGCGCCCGCAATGGGATGAATAACTATAAGATGCAAGCCCAAATGATTACGAATAGCCACGGCCCGTTTTTCAAGGCTTTCTTCTTCCACACCAATCAGCCGGGCAATAATTGCCGACTCATTTTCATTGAGACCCAGAATAACATCTGCATGAACCTGCATCTTTACAAAAATATCGATTACTTTCCGGATATCTGTATCGGTTCGTTTTTCCGGATCAGATAAATCAATAAATACTCCGGGACGTTTTTCAGTCTGACTGAAAATATCAGTAAAAGCTTCAAAAAGTGAATTCATTTCAGGAATTTCCGTCCAGTTTGTCAGGGCAAAGAAATCTGCTTCCCCACAGAGCTGCTGAATTTTTTCCGCACCAACCTTCTCAACAAGGTTCTCCCAATTAACCTTTCTGAGATTGTCCTGTTTTACCAGCATTAATTTTCCGTCATTAAACTCCAGGGCATCCGTATGGCCCGGGTCTGTGAGGGAGATAATCCCGCTGCATGCCTGAGCGAAATCCTTGTATACCGGGTCTATACTGTCTCGCCCCAGTGCACCGATATAGGTTATATCATAGTTTTGTTTAATCAGAGCATTGGACAGAATCGGACCGTTTCCTCCAAGCTTCACCTGCTGGGAAACAAATTCAATATTCGCACTCAACCCGGAAGCTGCTGCAGTTCGCTGAGAAAACTCCTCAATGGTTTTCATACGAATATAATCATCATTACTGACCCGCTCCTTTACCACATGTATAATCTCATCCACAAAACCGTCAAAACCGGCAACTACTTTTTTAGGAGATATTCCCTGTGAAAGAGAATCGGCTGCGGCCTTTACTATTTCTGCCTGACTCATAATTAAACCTCTGAACAAAAAAACATTAATGTATAGACAAATATACAATCTTATTACGATACAGAAAAATATTTCAGAAAAAAGAATATCACACAGTAAAAAAAAGGAGATTGGATTCCAATCTCCGGTACAGATAAAAAACTGATTACTATTTTATAAAGTTACGGGAATCTCTCCTGCGATACGCAATTGCTCAATATATTTTTCTGGCTCTTGCCGTATCACATCAATGCAGGATTGACTGCAGCCGAATATGCGCATTCCTGAATAATCCAGAAAAAACTCCCGCGAAATTGGTTTCCCGGTTACAGGACAGGTTTCCTGCGGTGAAAATGCTGTGTCATTTCCCGGGGAAGGCCCCCCCCCGTCAGTATTGGAGAGGGCTTCCTCGGGAAGCAGGACTGCAGCATCCGTATCACGGGGCGCTTCACTGTCACTGAGGGAATCAGGAACTTCTCCAACCTCTGTTTCGCCCGCCCCTGCAGGAGCTTCCTCTGATTGGGAGGATACAATATAGGTATCAGATTTTCCTGAATATGCCCAGAACAAAAAACCCGATACAATACACAATGCCAGTAACGAATATCTCATACACAACCCCTCGAAAATTTGATTACACCATTTCAGATAATGTAATCAATTATACAGGAAAAGGGGGAGAAAAAATAGGCAGAGTATATTATTCACGGAAAATATCAAATAGAATATTATTCCGCAATCTCAAAATTCCCGTGCACGGCCTGAACATCATCAAGATCGTCCAGTGCATCCCTGAATTGGACTACCTTATCAACCGCTTCTCCCGACACCGTGACGTAATTCTCGGGAACAAGTTTGACATCGCTGCTTTCAATAGAAAATGACTGTTCCAGAGTATCATTCACATCGGAAAAGTCTTTGGGATCCGTAAAAACAATAAAATACCCTTCATCCTGCTGGATATCCTGGGCACCTGCTTCCAGTGCAGACTCCATAAGGCTTTCTTCATCAGTACTTTCTGAGGGAACCACAATAACTCCCTGCCGGTTAAACATCCACATAACCGACCCGTCAGTGCCGAGATTGCCCCCGTATTTATTGACCGCATGGCGAATTTCACTCACCGTTCTGTTAAGATTGTCCGTCAGGGATTCTATGACAAAGGCCACCCCTTCCGGTCCGTAGGCCTCGAAAATTTTTTCTTCATAATGCACGGAATCATCTCCTCCGGTCCCCCGAAGGATGGCTCGATCGATCGTATCATTGGGCATATTATTCGATTTTGCCTTTGTTAAGACAGTTCTCAAACGGGGATTTGTTTCCGGATCGGCACCACCCAGACGAGCGGCAACGGTAATCTCCCGAATCAATTTCCCAAATACCTTACCGCGCTTGGCATCCTGTGCACCCTTTCGATGCTTAATATTTGCCCATTTTGAATGTCCTGCCATCAGTATCTCCTTATTTTATTCTTTCCAATTCCACCTGCAGATCTATCAGTACAGGTTCAATCTCTTTTCCCAGGAATGCCCGACTCACCTCTGTCAGATTTCTGGTGACATCGGTCACATAAAAATCGTATTTGCCGATCTTCACTCCTGTGTGCTTCAAATTACCTGCATCAAGCCTTTTTTTTACCTCCTGTGCAGTCCACCAGGCCGAATCAATAATCGAAACAGTTCCCCCCAGAACTGAATGAATGGTGTCTTTAAGAAGCGGGTAATGGGTGCATCCCAATACAATGGTATCAATACCACTGTCAACAAGGCCGTCAAGATATTCATCAATGAGCCGTTCAACAACAACACCATGGAGAATATTTTCCTCAACAAAAGGGACAAAGAGAGGACAGGCCTTTTCATAGACCGTAACAGAAGAATCTATTTCAGCAATTTTGTTTTTATACGCATGTGACTCCACCGTTCCCCGGGTCCCGATAACCCCAATTTTTTTGTGGGATGAAAATGCCAGCCCCGCCCGGGCACCCGGTTCTATCACACCAAGAACGGGTATGGGATCTGCCATGGCCTCGACAAGATCCAGTGAAAGGGAGGAAACGGTATTACAGGCGGCAACGATCATTTTCACATCCTTTGAAAGGATATACGAAACAATTTCACGGGTAAAAAGACGTACCGCTTCAGAGGATCTGCCTCCGTAGGGACACCGCAGAGTATCGCCAAAATAGATAATATTCTCCTGAGGCAAAAGCTGCATAATCTCTGTAACAACGGAAAGCCCCCCCAGGCCGGAATCAAAAACTGCAATAGGACGGGAATCACTCATACAGACCGCCGTTGTCATTGAGAAAGCCCATCACAGCTCCGCCAAGGGCATGGGAAAACTCCCGTTGAAAATGAGGGTCAATAAGAAGTTCCTCTTCCCGGGGATTTGATATAAATGCAGATTCCACAAGTATCGCCGGCATTTCAGCACCGCGTAATACAAAAAAATTTGCCTGACCAACTCCGGTGTGAAGCTCAGTAATGCTTTTTATCTGCTCCTGAAGATGGGTAATTGAATATATGGTAAAATCCTGACTTTCCTTTACGAATTCTGTGGATACCATATCAGAAAGAATTGCTTCTGTAATAAAGGAGTCATCGGTATCATCTTCAACTTCATATTCAATTACGGAGTTTTCCTGACGGGCAATTTCCCGCTCCATTTCTGTTTCAGCTTCCGCAAGAAAATACAGTTTGTAACCCCGGGCATGACTATTGTTCGGTGATGCGTTGGCGTGAATCGATAAGAAGAGATCCGCCTCCTTTTCATTAGCAAAGGTGGTTCGGTCCATAAGCGGAATAAAAACATCTTCTTCCCGGGTCATATATACGGTAATATCAGAATGGGTTTCAAGATAATCACGCAATTTGAGTGACAATTCCAGGACCACATCCTTTTCGTAGGTGTCATTGGAACCAATGGCACCGGGATCCTTCCCACCGTGCCCCGGATCCAGTACCACAACCCCCGTTACGGACGAGTTCTCATCCGCCGGATGCCGGGAGATACGCACCGTTTGTTCCGATTGATGGTAATAAAAAGGGGTTACCGTTTCAAGCATTGAAAAAAACAGGGGGGAGCGAATATACAGGCTGTCACGTAAAAGGAAATAGGACTTTTTTCCATCGGATATTGTATCTGCATCAATTGAATGATACATTTCCTGATGGTAAATGCGTAACGTTCCGTCGCTGCCTTCAACGGTAAAGGAGGTATCATTGAGGACGTTGGTCAGATTCAGCTGACGGCACACTTCGCGTGCATTAATATAGGCCTGAGAGTTTTTTTCGTACAGGTCAAAGAAATACTGCCGCCCGCTGAGACCCACCACTTCAAAACGGGATGCAGTTGCGGCGGCACACAAAAGAAACAACAGTAGTACAGGTATTTTTTTCATCGGCGATTTTTCAGTATACCATCAATTTTACGTTTGTTTTCCCGTTCCTTGATTTTCTGTCGCTTATCATATTTTTTCCGCCCGCGACACAGGCCGATCCGGAGTTTAATCCACTGTTTCTTAATATAAATTTCCAGCGCCACCACAGTCAAAGGCTGCTTGTTTGTCTGTTGAAACAGGTAGAGAATCTCCTTTTTGTGCAGCAGCAACTTCCGCACCCGGTCCGGGGTATGATTAAAAATATTTCCGTTATCATATTGGCCGATATGAACATTGTGAAGAAATGCCTCACCCCGTTCAAAACGCACAAAACCGTCGGAAAGATTCACCTTTCCCTGACGAAGTGCCTTTACCTCTGTTCCCGTAAGAGCAATACCGGCTTCAAAGGTTTTTATCACCTCATAATCATGATACGCTTTGCGGTTTTTACTCAGGGTCTTATATATTTTCTTATCTGCCTTTTTACCACCCATTGTGCTGCCTCCAGCTCCTGAAAGATCTCAGAACCAGACAGGATAAATGGTATTTCGTACATCCATTATAAGCCAATCACCACTCCTAAATCAACACCATAAAAATCTATTTCAAACCATCCCCCGAAATCCGGTTTAAAATAATATTTTGTACCAAGCATTGGGGAAAACATAAAGGAAACCGTATTTGAAAACCAGATACCCGTGGATAGCCCAGTATAGAGATCAAGTTTATCCGCCACCCCTACCTGTGCATCGGGAATAGCAAAGGGATGAAAATTAAATCGATACAATCCGCCCAGGCCAAAGGAAAAGAGATTAAGCTTTGCCTCTCCGCCATGGGAGAGCATATTATTGATAATGCCCTTTTCGTATACCGCTGAAAGGCCAAGACCGCCATACCGAATAAAACCGGGATGTATTCCCAGATACAGATTTTCACTCCCCTGATGAAAGGCCAAATCGGATCGGGCCCACAGAGGGACGGCCAATACCAATAACAGGACTAATTTTTTCATAGGTTTTTCCTTTATCCTTTTATTTTGACTGCTCTTTGTTCAAAACACAATTCACTCTGTAAATATTTCAATTTCAGAGGATTCATCCGTTTCCTCATCTGAATCACCATTCTCATCATCCTCCGGAGTTTTGGTCTCATTATTTCCGGTAAAGGTTCCGATGTCAAAGGTAATACCCGCAGACCAATTAACCTTACGCATTCCATCATAATCCTGAAGGGTGAACGCCACAGAGGTTTTTAAAAAATCTGCCTGAATATCTCCTCCAAAGGTTATGATATCCGTATCATGGTTAATATTTTTTCCCATACGGACACTCATCCATTTCAATGGTTTGATGTCAATACCCAGGGGATAAAAAATTCGGTCAGCCATATTCTCACGAATCCCTTTTTCGGGATCATACACATGGTAATACACCACATCAAAGGCAGGAGTAAGTAAAAAACCGGAGAGCTCGATATCATAGGAAATCCCGGTTCGGAAGGATGTCGGAAGCTCCTCCCCCCCACCAAGGGTGTTGTTCGTATCAAGAAATGATGTTGTACGGCCCAAATTCAGTGCCGAAAAACCCAGGGAAAGATCCCTGTCCAGGAAAAAAAACTGCCCGCCGGCATT
>JBNJEI010000081.1:0-7691 GCA_051745755.1 Fibrobacterota bacterium | reverse complement strand
TTTTCCTTTTTTGGCGATACACAGGGTGCAGGAAAACCGGGCACGGGTCATGGCTACATAGGTGAGGCGGCGGTTTTCCCGCAGGCTTTCTTTTTCAATAAACTGTGTGTCCTCATCGGTGGTGACAAAGCTGTGCCCGCCATTTTTGGGTATCAGCGTAAGTGGCCCCGGGGGCCGGGATGCACTCACGTTGAGAAAGGGACAGAATACATGATCGTAGGTCAGCCCCTTGCTTTTGTGAATGGTGACTATCTGCAGTGAATTGCTGTCATTTTCCACGCGCCGTTTCTGCCGGCTTTCCCGGGCGGTCTGCTTTTGAAGAAAGAGGAGCTGCTCTTCAGTGGAGAGACCGTTTTTGACGGTTTCACAGACCATGCAGTCAAGAAGATGCATAAGATCGGCAAAAAGGCGTTCCCCCTCCATGATGGTGCGGTCTTCAAAGACCCGTTCACGCAGGCCGTATTCTGATATGCAGGCCTTGAGGGCCGCGGCTATTCCCCGCTTTTTCCATATTTCCCCGTAGGCTGCAAAGCGGCGCATATGGGATTCATATTCTCCCTCCTTCATTGCGGCAAGATCCTGTGCGCGCAACCCTGCAAGGTGCGATAAAAGAGCGCGGCGGATACGGCGGTCCTCCTGAAAAAACAGGGCCTCAAGAAAGGATTTCAGCTCCTCTGCACCGGCCGTTGCATAGAGGGAACTCTCATCAATGGTAACGGCGGGAACTCCGCGATGTGCCAGGGCCTGTTTCATCTGTCCCGCCTCACGGTGTGAACGTACCAATACGGCACTGTTTTGGAGTGATTCATCACGGTTTTCAGAAAAAAAAGCGGTGACAACCTCCGCGGCAGTGTCAATCAGGTCATCCTTTGTACTACCTCCCCGGTATATGGTGAGGGGTGTATGCTTTTTTTCGTTTTCCCTGTTCTTTCCCTCCACTGGGGTGTAGGTGAGTTCATCATGGGCAAAAAAGGAGGACGATGCAGAAAAAAAGGTATTAAATGCCCGGGTGAGCTCAGAGGTGGAACGAAAGCACTCCTTCATGGAGTATACCGCGTGGGCTTTAGTACTTCGTACGGAAAAATAGGTATCCAGATCTGCACCGCGCCAGCCGTAGATGGATTGCTTGGGATCACCGATATAAAAGGATGGTTTATCTGAAAAGAGGGCATGAAGGATTTCAAACTGCTTACGGTCCGTATCCTGAAATTCATCAATAAACAGGGCGGAATACTCCCGGCTCATGGCCGCAGCCTGGGCGGTATTCTGCCCGGAATCTGAAAAAAGCGCAGTGTGGAGATTTGCAATAAGATCATCAAACTCCAACAGGGAATTCTTTTTTTTGTAGGCGCGGATATCCTCAGCTGCCTCCTGTGCCAGAATACAGGCAAGGCGCTGTGCTGCCTGCCGGCACAATGAGTCAAATTCCTCTGTGCAGGCAGTCTTTTCGCCGTGAATGGAAATAAGCGCTCCAATGACTGCGGTGGAACACAGTTTTTCCTTCTTTTTAATCAGTTTTTTTACATCCCCCGCCTGTGTAAAGACTTCCTTTTTCACATCCGCCATATTGACAGCGGCAGTGAGATTTTGAATATATTTGGGAGGGGATTTGGGAGAATACTCACCGCAGATCTCTTCAAGAACCTCAAAAAGCTCCTCCCACACCACGCTATCCGCTGCAAGGGCCTCTTCCCGGGCATCGAAGTCTGCCATGCGTTTTTCATAGGCTGCCAGGGCTGCTTCAGGATCCACATCCGGGGGGAATTCTATGTGTTGTTCCGACAACAGGGCGGAGACCAAAGGAGCAATATCCCCGCGTTTGCCCACAACGGGGGTGATGCAGGAAAAAAGTTCTGAAGGCAGGGTTTCAAATAGCTTCCGCCAGCGGGAATTGATAAAGCGGGCGTGCAGGTCAGTGTTGTCCTCCAGCATAACGGGACTGAAGAGATTTCCCGTTTCAAAGGGATGTGTGCTCAGCATTTTCTGACAAAAGGCGTGAATGGTGTGTATGGGTGCTTCATCGATAAACAGAAGGGCCTCTGTTATTTTTTTTTGCTGCTGTGCACGCATTTCTGCATCCGGTGAAAGGCAAGCATGGAGGGGTGAATCCTCAATCTGTGCGGGATCATCGCAGCAGGCATTCAGTTCCATAAGAAAATCCTGAATACGACCCTGTATCTCGCGGGTGGCGGCCCGGGTAAAGGTCACCACCAGGACAGAGCGGATATCCATATCCTTTTCAAGAATAAGGCGTATCACCAAAAGTGCAATGGAATAGGTTTTGCCTGTTCCCGCACTGGCATCCACCATGCGGATACCCGAAAGAGGGAGGGAATGGACGGCAAAGGTTTCGGTTTTCATTTTTGCGCCTCCCCCGGAAAAAAGATCTCTGACAAAAGGGTGAAATTGTCCCGGTACTGTGCATCAAAAAGATCTGCATCCACGGTGGTAAGAAAATGCCGAAGTGACGGATCGTATTGTGCATCTTCTGACTGAAGTTTGCGAATAATTTCCTCCGTGGTCATGTCCCGGTCTTTTGCACAGGCGCGTCCCGCCGCGGGGCCGAAGAGGACGGGGATATTTTGCCGTACCTGTATAAAAAGGGAAAGAATACGGGAAAGTTTTGTGTATGCCTCGTCACAATCCAGGGCGGGATATGTAAGTATTTCTGATTGTTCCGTCCCTTTTTTTGCTCCGGCATACTGAACATAATCTATTGTATCACATGATGATAGAAACAAAGAATACAGCAGTGCTTCAATCATATATTTCGGTTTTGCTGCCGCACTTGAAACACTTGGCACAGCATATATCCCCGTTCCCCCGTACATATAGCAGGGCAGATTTTCTCCTGTAACGGTTATGGTGTGGGATTCAGTGGTGCATACCATGTGGTGACGGGGTATCACCGATTTTTCTGCGCTCAGTTCCTGCATGGTTTTAAAAACCGGTTCATAGGGGGCACAGGTTTTTTCCACAACATAGTCACCATACCCGTCCAGCGGCCAGAGTCCGCGCATCTGAAGTTTTTCACGGAGGGTGTGTACCTCCTCTGCAGTATCGTGGGTAAGCCTGGTTGTTTTCAGGGCATGCTTTATGAGTGTATCCCCATCGTCCAGAGGTTCCTCTTCGGGGATAATCCACTCCTCCTCCCCGTAATATACGCCCAGAAGCTGATAATAATACCGCACGGGGTTTTTGCAGAATGCAGCAAGCTCACCGATATCCACAGATGAAGGACTATCCTCTCCTGATTGAAGCACTGGTTGCACAGGGGCTTTCGATATACTCTTTTTTGCAGGCGGGTCATATTGATAGGTAAACCAGGCGGGATCAAGGGAGAAATAGACCGGATCAAAACCGTACAGAGGATGATGCTGCACAAAAACACGCTCCTTTTCACGGTTGACATATTCCAAAAGCTCCGTTACCACCGTGGCGGGTGTTTTTTCAGACATATCATGCTGATCCCGACCGAGATAACTGAGGTATAGAAGTTTTCGGGCGGAAATAAGTGCTTCCAGAAACAAATAGCGGTCACTGTTTTTACTGTCCCGATCCCCCGGACGTTTTTCTGTCTCCATAAGATTAAAGGCCCGGGGCGGAGCAAGACGGGGAAACTCACCGCTGTTCATCCCCAGAAATGCCACCACCTCAAAGGGAATGCTGCGCATGGGGACAGGGGAACAGAAGGTTATTCCCCGGGCAAGAAATGCACCTTTTCTGGCCGTACGCAGGGAATCAAAAAAGGCCGTGCGTATAAGGGAGAAGGTCTGTTTTTCCCTAAGGTCCTGCGTGTGTTCCTGCAGAATATCAAGTTTTTCCTGCACCAGGGAGAGCTCGCGAACCCCCTGTTCATCATCAGGAAAGACCCGGTCCGGCGGAAAAAACCGGATCAGCCATTCCTTAAGCAGCACAGCCCACCGGACGGGGGTTTGATTCTGAGACAGCTGCCGGGTAAAGTCAAGAATGGTCTGAATAAACCCGAAAAACGCAAAAACCGGTTCTCCCGCCGCTCCCTCAAAAAGATCCTGGCACAGATAGGTCTCTCCTGAGAAACACAGGGGCTCCTCATCTTTTTTTACGGCACCGGAGAAAAATGCCGTATGCATGATATGCTCCCAGGAATGAAATCGGTTCGCGGGTGTCCCTTCACGTTCTGCCTGAGCTGCATCACTCCCCCAGCGAAGTCCCAGGGTTTTCACAATCCGCCGTATATCAAAAAGGTCACTGCGTGCAAAGCCGAATGCAGCGCAGATACGGGGATGTTCGGCAATGGCAAAGACATCCTCTCCGGTAAAAGACGTAGTATTGAGATAGCAGATTTTCTCAAAAAGGCTTATAAGGGATTTATCCGAATCGTAGGAATAATCCGATATGGTGAATGCAATGGAAGGAGTATCTTGATGATCCGGAGAAAACACCGCTTCGATATAGGGACGATACAAGTCGATATCCGGAGCCATAACAAGAATTTCATCCGGCGGGGTTCCTTCATCCATTGCCCGAAGAAGGTACTCATAGAGAACCTCCACTTCCCGCAGAGGGGTTATGGCGGAATTGATGATAATTGAATCATCCTCCTGAGTTCCCGAATAGGTGGTGTTCAGCTGGCTGATATCCCGCTGGAGACTTCCCAGCCGGGTATCGGGAAAACTCTCGTCAAAGAGATCAAAATCAAAGGCGTTAATACAGTTTTCGTGGGCCATAAAAAGACTGAAGAGCTCCCGTCCCGTTGCTCCGTTATTGACAAGAAGCGGATTCCCCGCTTCACTGATCCTGGCAAGGGCGGGATGTTTTTTTTCAAGGATGGCCCGGCTTTTTTCACTGACCAGATCATACCAGTAATGAGGTGAGGGATTGAGGAAATAAAAGGTCAGGTCGCACTGTTCTCCCAGCGCTGAAAGAATCTGCACCGTTTGGGGCGGCAGAATGGAAATACCGAAGAAAAAAAGATGGTCAGAACTCTTCCGCATTCGCTCCAAAACATCATTATTCAATGCCTTAAGCGTTTTTATATAAAGTTTATGTTTAAATGTTTTCGTGGTAGTATTCTGCACATGCCGAAAGAGTTCGCTCTGCCATATTTCATGCTCCCGATAGAACGAATCATCCTGCAGGATCAACCTGTTTTCCTCCCAGGCGGTCAGCATATCCGGACGGTACATGGCGTACTGATCAAAGAGGTCTGCCATTGCAGCGGCAAGATCGTAGCGGCGCAGGGAATCATGGCGAATATAGTCGGCCACCTCCCGTGCCGCAGAGGAAGTCTTCGCCACGGAATCAAAAAAAGCGGGATTGCCTTCAAAAACAGAAAAGCAGTCCCAGAGACAGTCTTCCTGGGAATACATTTCGTCTTCGGTGCAGATGCCTGTTTCCGCCATGAGATTTCGAAGAAAGTGCTCCGGTGTACCATAGGCGGTATTTGCCGCAATGCCTCGCTGCTGCGCTGTAAAAAGATTAAGCCACTGGCCCATTCCCGCCGTCTGTGTAACAACCCTGGTGGGGGAAAACAGGGAGGTTTCCGGGGTTTTCTGAATATCCTGTGAATACTGCCGGGCCAGATTTTCCAGCCTGTTTGAAAAATAAATGGTTATACCCATGATCCAATCCTCTCCTCCACTCCCGACACCCGTTCCACTTCGCGCCGAAGGGTATAGCTGAGTATCTCCCGGGATCCGTGGATATCAACTCTCTGTTTTGCCCGTGTAATCCCCGTGTAGAGTAGCTCCCGGGTCAGCAGGGGGATTTTGGTATCGGGAAGCACAATGCACACACGATCAAACTCCGAACCCTGACTGGTATGTATTGTCATGGCAAAGAGCGGTTCGTGGCGCGGAAGTTTCTCCACGGGAATTTTCGCAGTTTCGCCATCGCTTTTTTCACGGGCCGGGTAATGAAAAAAGAGCCCTGCGCCGGATTCCCGCACGAGCCCCGTGTCACCGTTAAAAAGGCCCAGATCATAGTTGTTTTCACGGATAATCAGGGGTTTATTATGATACAGCGGGGCTGAACCGGGATAAATCAGCTGTCGGCGGGACAACTCCTGTTCCACCAGGATATTTAATTTTTCAACCCCGTGGTCGCCGCCGCGCGTGGCACAGAGGATACGAAACCGGTCGAGTTTCTTCAGGGCGGAGGAAATATCTTTTTCCGTGATATAGGCGGCATAGGTATCAATGCGGCGGATAAAATCGGTGTGAAGTGTTCCGGCGCCGGCATAGACCGATATGTTTTCCACCTCACGTTCTTTGCGGCGGGCCTCGTTTTTTATGATGGAGAAGAATTCAGAAACACGGCCATTGATAACCGCCGCGCTCAGACGTCCGATGGCACTGGTGCTGCTGAATCTCCGGCTGCGGCGAAGCTCAACCAGCAGGGCGGGATGCGAATTATTTGAAAGGAAGCCTGAGGGAATGCGGCATTCCTTCCGGGATATGCAGGCATTTATCAATTCCCGTTCCTGCGGAGTATATCCTCCCCCTGAAAAGCTTCGGCACAGATCGCCGAAAATGGAGCCCACCTCCACCGAGGCAAGCTGGTCCCTGTCACCCATCAGAATGAGCGTACCGCCGGGTTTGACCGCCGCCATTAGTTTTGCCATAAGAGGGACATCCACCATGGAGGCCTCATCCACAATAATCAGATCGTGTGTAAGGGGGTTTTCTGCCCTGTGACGAAATTCCGTGCTGTTTTTTTGCCAGCCCAGAAGGCGGTGCAAAGTGGCCCGGGGAATATCCCGGAGTCGGTGTCGAATCACCTCATCTTCACAGGCAAAATGCGGACTGGAAAGGCTGTTTTCCAGGGATTGCCCCAGACGCTGTACGGCCTTACCCGTTGGGGCTGCTGCCACCACTTCCGCTGAAGGATTTTCATAAAAATACAGGGCCAGAAGTTTACCCACCGTGGTGGTTTTTCCTGTACCCGGCCCTCCCGTAATAAGAAGAAAATTATGTAATAGACCGCCAATTGCAGCGGCACACTGCCAATCGATGCGTTCATCTTCGGTCAGGGTGCTCACATCTTCCCTGCTGTGAAAGAGGCCGTGAGCCAGTTTGAAAAAATCAGAAGAGAACTCACGGGGAGCAGGCTCTGCGGCAAGACGGGTAATATTTTCCAAAATTCGGGTTTCATAGACAAAATACCGGTGCAGATATGCCCGATTGTTCTGAATAATAAATGGAACGGGAGGTATGTCATGTTCCTGCACATCAGAAGATATTCGGGCAATAAAGGGATCGTCCTCAGAGCTTGTACACAGTGCCTTTAGCGTATTTGTATCATCCTCAGTTTCAATCCAGGGGTTTTCTGCACACAGAGATTCTTCTGCATCCGGGAATGCACAGGGATTACAGCTGTCAGGATACTCCCTGATATTCAGGGATACATGCCCCTCAAATACCGCTTTTGCAAGAGCGTAGGCAAGTGCCCGATGGGCTTTTTCTGCTCCGGGCATGGAAACGGCAAAGGAATAAGCGGCCCTGTGTATCATGGGCACATCCTTCCAAACAGGGTACCACTTGGGCTACCTGCCCTGGAGTAAGGGCCGGAGTAAGTCACCACTGCTGTCCACCGGACAATGTATAAAAAACGCCTATTCAATTTCCGCAAGTTCATAGCGCAGGGCCCTGGTTGAGATGGATATTTCCCACATTGATACCACAAGAGAAGCCAGAAGAGACAGCAGGCTA
>JBNJEI010000080.1:0-7748 GCA_051745755.1 Fibrobacterota bacterium | reverse complement strand
AGGATTTACGATGGCCGGTTCAGTAAACAAGGTAATACTCATAGGTAATCTCGGAGCGGATCCGGAGCTTCGCAGAACACCCAACGGTGTGGCGGTGACAAATTTTTCCATTGCCACATCCCGAAAATTTAAAGCTCAGGACGGACAATTCCGTGAAGATACGGAATGGCATAATATCGTTGCCTGGAATAAGGCGGCGGAAATTATGGCCCAATACCTGAAAAAAGGCAGCAAGGTGTATGTGGAAGGCTTCTTGCAGACGCGTTCATGGGAAACGGACGGAGTTCGAAAGTATCGCACTGAAATTGTTGCCCGCGAGTTTCATTTTCTTGACAGCAAACCCGCCGGCGGCGGTTCAAATCAGCAGAATTATTCTCAATCTTCTTCGAATAATTTCGGACCACCCCCGGGTAATAATTCAAATTATCAGGACATGGGGACTCCTCCCTCTGAGCCTTCAAACATGCCTGTGGATGACGATCTGCCCTTTTAGAATTCATGCAGATTGTTATTGAAAACAGCAATTTTGCACAGGTTGGAATATTCCAAAGGTCCATAGGCGAATTTACTGAGCAGCTGGACCTGCCTGAAGACATTATCTACCGGGGAGAGCATCTTCACGGTGTTGTGATCAAAGCCCTTGACAGTGAAGACCGCTGTCGGGGGTTGCTTTTTGGATACCGGGAAAAAAAATATTCCTGGTATAATCATATCACCGCCGTGGATGCTGATTTTCGTAAACAGGGTATTGCCACGGGGCTTATTTTGACCTTTGAAACCTATTGTCGCGACCACAAAGCGCAGGCCGTACGGGTAAAATCAAAAAACTGTTTCCCCCATATGCTTCGTCTGCTGATATACCGAAGCTATGCCATTATCGGCCTTGAACAGGACAAAATCCTTTTTGAAAAAAAACTGACCTGAAACACCTGTGAGGAAATTACTATGAAAACAGCAGCCTTTATTCCCGCCCGGGGCGGCAGTAAGGGAGTACCGGGAAAAAATATACGTCCCTTTCTGGGACAGCCCCTGATTGTTCACTCCATAGACGTCGCACGCCGCACTGAGGGTATAGATGATGTGTGGGTATCCACTGATGATGATGAGATTGCCCGTATATCAGCGGAGGCCGGAGCGCGGGTGCTTACAAGACCCGCAGAGCTTGCGGGGGATACGGCATCAACGGAGAGTGCCATTGCCCACGCCTTTACATATTTTGCAGACCGGGGACTGAGGTATGATCGCATGGTACTGCTTCAGGCCACAAGCCCCCTTCGTCCTCCCGATGCACTGGCCCGTGCTTTGGAGAAGTTTGATCAGGGACGCTGTGACAGCCTTGTGAGCATTTCCCCCACACACCGATTTTTCTGGAAGATTGACGGAGAAACCGCCCATGCCCAATACGATTATATGAATCGTCCCCGCCGGCAGGATATGTCCCCTGACGATATTCACTATGTGGAAAACGGTTCACTCTATATTTTCACCCGCACTCATTTTGAAGCGTACAAAAATCGTCTCGGCGGAAAAATCGGGTATATTATCTTTGATGAAGACTACGCGGGGGAAATCGATACGGAAAGCGATTTTATTATCCTGGAAGAGATAGCCCGAAAAAAAAGGCAGGAAACGTGAAGTTACATACACTCTATGAACGGGGGCGCCGCATTCGTCTGGTGGCCTCGGATATCGACGGAGTCTGGACTGACGGCGGGATGTATTATACCGCCCGCGGCGAAGAGGGAAAGAAATTTTCCACCTATGACGGTATGGGCGTGGCGCGTCTGCGTGAAGCAGGCATACTCGTTGCGGTATTTACGGGGGAAACTTCGCCTGCGGTTGCCCAGCGAATGAAAAAACTGAATATCACCCATTATTTTCCCGGGGAAAAACAGAAACTAACGCGCTTGAAACAATTGTGTTCACGGCTGAAAATTACGCTGGAGGAAACCGCCTATATTGGTGATGATCTCAATGATTGTGAGGTACTGAATACTGTCGGGCTTTCCGCAGCTCCTCCCCAGGGGCCTGTTTTGGACATAATTACCCCTCATTATATTACCCGGCGGGCGGGAGGAGCGGGAGCTTTCCGTGATTTCGCAGAGCTTATACTTGCAGGCCGGGACGGCCCGTAATGCTTCTTCAGGTTCTCTATGTAGTGGTGTCCCCTGTTCTGTGGTGTATTCTCTCTCTGGGATTTCTGGTTACGCCCAAGGGAAGAAAACGGCGGTTTGCTGAACCCCGTATTTTTTTGCGTGCCCTGATAAAATATGCGGGAATTAAAAAAAAGAACAAAACTGTTCTTATTATCCATGCCTCCTCTGCAGGGGAATATGAACAGGTAAAACCACTCCTGGAAATTCTTGACCGGGAATCCTTCTGTATTATTCAGACCTTTTATTCCCCCACCATCTATTCCCGGGAAAAGGATTCCGCTCTCTGTGATGTGTGCCTGTATCATCCCCTGGACTCCATTATTTCCGCCATGATCTTCTTTCTGTGTTTTCGCCCCCGCTATTATATCGTAAACCGTCATGATCTGTGGCCTGCTCATATCTGGGCAGCATCCGCTCTTCGAATTAAATGTATATACATGAATGCCAATATCTACGAAAAATCCCTTCGATATACCCGGCCGGGACGCTTTTTTTATCGGCCGCTTCTTGCCCGGTTTTCCATCATTTTTACGGGCTCCCACCGATTACTCTCCCTGTTTCGGGATGTCTGTCCCGCTGCACATGTGCAGATTGCAGGGGATACGCGGTTTGAACAGGTGGTCCGCCGTGCTGAATCCAATCCCCGTAACCATTTTACTCAGACTCCTCCCGCTCCTCTGATTGTTCTGGGATCCATAATACCGTCGGATTATTCCGTTGTGCTTCCTGCCATTGCACAGTATATCCGCAGCGGCAGGAATAGATTATTCACTCTGGCAGTACCTCATGAGACAGATTCGGGCAGTATTTCTGCCCTGGAGAAGTATCTGGACGGTGAAGGGCTTTCTCATGAACGCTACAGCAGAAAAAAAGCCTTTGGTGCGTCAGAGGTGCTTATTGTTGACAGGGTGGGGATTCTGCCTGAATTATACGGATATGCCATGAGTGCCTATGTGGGGGCCGGTTTCGGTGCCGGGGTGCATTCCGTTATTGAGCCTGCCGTATACGGCATTCCCGTTGCCTTCGGTCCTTCCTATGGGCTTCTTGATGAGGCGGTCTGCATGGTGGAGAAAAATATCGCCCACTGCGTTACCTCCCGTGACGATATGTATGATTTCCTCTCTGGGCCAATAGACAGTAAACAGGAAGCGGGACGCGCGGGAAAAGAGCTGGTGTATTCACGCCTGGGAGCCAAAGAAAAAATAGCAGACTTTCTCTCTGAAAACAGGACGGTATGATGTGCTTGCAGTGATCTCCCGTGAGGATTTTTTTGACGGAGAGGCTCACTGCGTGCATGAGCTTTTTCGAAGGGGACTTCAGCGTTTTCATATGCGAAAGCCCGGGGCTGATGAAAAATCCCACAGAGATTTTCTTGAGTCCCTGCCGGCCAAATACCATTCCCGCATAGTGCTGCATAATTATCATCATCTGGGAGATATATTCTCCGTGGGGCTCCACGCCAGGTTTTTCCGGCTGAATGCCACAGGATCAGGCCCGGCGGTACAGAGCACCTCCTGTCACAGTTTTGATGAGGTGGAATACTGTGCTGAAGCATTTCCCTTTCTGCAATCCGTTTTTCTGAGCCCCGTCTTTGATTCCATATCCAAAGAGGGGTATACGTCTGCATTTAGCACGCATCGGCTGCGCCGGTTTCTGCAGAAGAAATGTCCCTTTGCAATTTTCGCCCTCGGGGGAATTACGGCACAGCGCATGGATTCGGTCCGTTTGATGGGGTTTGACGGTGCTGCCGTTCTGGGTGCCCTGTGGCATGGGCCTGATACCAATTATATTCAGCGTTTTGAGACTCTCAAAAAAGCCTGGGAGTTATAAATCCAGCTGCACAAGGGGCCGCGTTTCCCCGCTGATGCGAACGGAGGTGTGAAACACCCGGGTAATATTCTCATGGGTTATAACCGTCCCGGGGCTTCCCCATGTGTGTATTCTGCCATTCTTCATCATGTACAGACTGTCACAAAATGCGCTTGCCGCGGAAAGATCATGGAGTACAATAAGAACCGCAGTTCCTTCCTGTGCAAATCGCCGTATCTGATGTAATATCCGGGTTTGATGGTTGATGTCAAGATGTGAAATGGGTTCATCCAGAAGAAGAACGGAGGTGTTTTGAATAAATGCCCGGCCAAGCTGGGCCAATTGTTTTTCTCCGCTGCTTATCGCGTGAAGGGATTCATTTTTCAGGGCGTTGATACCAAGGGAATACAGACATGCTTCGATAAGATCCCGTTCATTTTTTGCCCACAGGGGGGCATACCAACGATGATAGGGGGTTCGGCCCAGGGAGACATATTCGAAAACGGAAATATCAGCCCGGGGCAGCGTTGCGGCAACGGTGGTGAGTTTTTGAGCTCTGTGGCGATGTGTCAGACTGGTGAGGAGGTCAGTATGGAGGTATATCCGGCCCTTCATTACCGGCAGAGTCCCTGCTGCAGCTTTGAGAAGGGTTGATTTTCCGCAGCCGTTGGGACCCACAATTCCCGCTATCTCCCCCGGCGCAACCTGCAGGGAAAGGTTGTGTATAACGGTTTTATTTCCGTATCCGCAATATACATTCTCCAGCTTCAGGACAGGTGTTTCAGCCACGTGATTCCTCCCGGTGCAGGAGTATAATAAAAATAATGGCTCCGAGTATACCCGTAATAACACCGATGGGAAGATCTGTATGGGGGAGCAGAGTCCGTGAGAGGGTATCACAGATTATAAGAAAAAGACCGCCACCAAGCCAGGATCCCACAAGGAGATAGAAATGATTATTCCCGGTTCTCAGCCGTATGAGATGCGGTATTACAAGCCCCACAAAGCCGATGATTCCCGTTGCTGAAACGGATATACCCGTGACTATGGAAGCGCTGAACAACAGTATTGTCACGGTTTTTTCGGGATTAATTCCAATCGCAGCGGCAGTATCGGCCCCCAGGTAGAGTCCGTTTATACGGGTGGAGAGCAGCAAAAAGAGTATGAGTCCTGCCAGGGAGACCGCCGCCGTGAGGTGGGTAAGCGGTTTCAGCGGCTGTTCCAGAGATCCCATAAGCCAGTTGAATATGGCCGTAATATCCGTGGCGGGGGAGAGGGCCATAATAAACATCACCAGGGAGGAGCAGAAAAAACTGATCATGATTCCCCGCAGAAGTATTCCCTGGGTGTTAATCCCCTGCGAGCTGCGTCGTGCACTGAACCAGAGAATTGTAATTACCGAAAGGGAACCGATAAATCCCGCCAGGGGAAGTTCGTATACGGCATATGTACCGGGCAGGGGGGAGAGGGTGATCGCTGCAGCCACCACAAGGGACGCGCCGCCGGAAACTCCCAGGGTATAGGGCTCCACCAGGGGGTTTCGAAATACCGCCTGCAGTACCACCCCGGATATTGAAAGCCCACCCCCCACAAAGAGAGCCAGAATAATCCGGGGAAGCCGTAAATGAAGAACGATGTCCGCGGCAATCCCCGAGGGGGACTGATTGAGGAGGTAGTGACCAATAAGAATACTGCGTACTTCCCCCAATGATATCTCATGGGATCCGGCAGACAGGGCCCAGACAAATGCTGCGGCAAGACAGAGGAATAATCCGCCGAGGAGAAGACTGTTTCCTTTTGAAGAAGGGCTGAGCATAAAGAATCAATTACTCCGAAGCAGGGTGTCAATTTTTTCCAGCATGGAAATAAACATAGTTGGATCGGGGCTTGCAATGCTGTCTGCGGGAAGAATATATATGCGGCCTTTTGCCACGGCATCCATATGGGGAAATCTTTCCCAGTATGCGTGTATGGTTTCTTTTTCCTGTCCCATATCGGTGGAAAGAATGGCAAAGGGATTGCTGCTGACTACTTCTTCCTTTGAATAATTTCCCGACTGTGCCTCTGCGGCAATATTTATGCAGCCGCTGAAGCGCATATAGTCATGAATAAAGGAGTGCCGGGTGACGGTAAACAGCGGATCCATTCCTATCTGAAAAAAAACGGTCAAAGGTTCTTTTTCTGCATTCTGCGCATGTATTTCCTCCGCCCGGCTGCGGGCTTTGTGGACTGTTTTTTCTGCCGTTTCATTTTTATCAATAGTTTCGGCCAGGCGGAGAAACTGTTCGCAGAGATGATCAAATGACTGTGGTTTCTCAAATACAGTAACCTCCACCCCAAGGTTTTCAAGGGTCCGGATTTTACGTTCGGGAGTAATGGGTGTGGTAACTACCTGTGTTGGGTTGAGTGAGAGTATGGATTCGATATTGATGGTAAGTACGTCTCCCACCACGGTAATATCGTCCCGTGAGGCAAACGGGGAATATGATGTGGTACCCACCAGCATGTGCTCCGCATTGAGTGCTGAAATATAATTGTCAATGGCAGGAGACAGGGAGACGATTCGCGGTGCGGCGCCGGAGAAAGAACAGAAAAAGAGGATGCACAGAACAGTCGGTGGTGTGATTTTATTCATACTCAATTCGGTTGTGAAAAAGTCCTTCAAGAACATGAAGAAATCCTGCTTTTATTTTATCAACCTCATCAAAGGTAAGGGTGGATTCATCCAGAAGTCCCAGCTCAATTTTGGCGTAAATCACTTTCTCAACGAGCTGTTTCAGATTGGCCAGTTTCTTTCCCTTGAATGTTCGGGATGCAGCTTCAACAGAATCTGCCAGGAGCAGTATGGCAGTTTCTGCTGATTGAGGTTTTGGTCCGGCATAGCGGTATATAGATGTGTCGATACTCTTTGGATTTTTTGTGCTTTCCCGGGCCTTATTATAAAAATACTGCATAATCACATCGCCGTGGTGTTCACGGATGGCGGAAATAATAATATCCGGGAGCTGATATTTTTTGGCAAGTTTCACTCCGTTTTCCACATGCTGTAAAATAATACTCACACTTTTATCGGGACTGAGCCGGTCATGGGGGTTATCACCGTTACGCTGATTTTCAACAAAGTAATTTGAATCTCCCTCTATCTTTCCGATATCATGATAGTATGACGCAACACGGCACAGCAGTGAGTTTGCGCCGATTTTATCCGAGGCGGATTCGGCTAGATTGGCAACAAGAATGGAGTGATTATACGTCCCCGGTGCTTCAATGGAAAGGCGTTTCATCAAGGGATGACTCATATCAGCAAGCTCAAGAAGCTTCATATTGGTGGTTATACTGAATCGTGATTCGATGACGGGAAGAATAAGAATGGCGATAACCACGGAAAACAGAGCATCGGACAGTGAAAACAGCGCCGCAAAAAGAAACATCTGGGGATTGATTTCGCCGCGGTAGTTTAACGAGAGGCCTACAACAAGGGTGTTTGCCAGGGTCAGGAGGAGGACCATATGGAGATAGTCTTTTCGATACCGTACGCTGTGGGCGATATGCGCTGCAATACCGCCGGTAATGAGTATTTTTATGGTGGAAATAAAACTGAATTGAGTGGTTATACCCATATATGCGGCAAAAAAGACCGTCAGAATAAGTCCGGTCTCGCGATTGAAAAGAATTGATGCCAGGAGGATTGCCACCAGCATGGGTACTCCGTTAAAGAAGAACTCAAGGGATGAGGTACCCGCTTCAATACTTTCCATCAGCAGGTCCGGAAAAAAGGTATAG
>JBNJEI010000079.1:0-7922 GCA_051745755.1 Fibrobacterota bacterium | reverse complement strand
TCACCCTGTCCTCAGAAAACGGCAGTATCTCAACCGATCCCGACGGATCTTCCTTTGAAGAAGGAACGGAAGTGGAGCTTACCGCAGAAGCTGATTTCGCCTATGAGTTTTCTCACTGGAGTGGTGATGTTTCAGGCTCTGACAACCCGGTTACCATAACCATGGACAGTGATAAAAACGTTACGGCCAATTTTGAAGAAGCAACCACGTACGCTCTGGATATCACCGATGAAAACGGTGTGGTTGAGATAGATCCCGACCGCGAGGCATTTCTTGAAAATGAAGAGGTAACCCTTACGGCCTACCAGGATTCCGGTTTTGTTTTTATGGGATGGAGCGGTGACGCAGAGGGAACAGACAATCCTCTCACCCTCACCATGAGCGAAGACAAATCCGTAACCGCCATGTTTGAACCCCGCGATGAATATGCCCTGTACGACCAGGGAGAGATCTCCATTGCCTCCGTATCATCAGAAGATGAATACGGCGACGGCAGACCTGCGGCAAATGCCATAAACGGTGACAAAAATGCTGTGTGGTTTACCCACTGGGAAGATCCTGCGGAAACCCATCCCCACGAAATCGTCCTGAAGCTGAATGAATCCCGTGTTGTGGGCGGCCTTCAGTATACACCGCGTCAGGACAGTGAAAACGGACGAATTCACGAATACGACCTCTATCTCAGTACAGACGGTGAATCCTGGGGAGATCCTGCCGTAAGCGGACTATGGAGAAACAGTGAAGACCTTCAGGAGGCCGTGCTTTCTGAAGCTGATACGGCACAGTTTATCCGCCTGGTGGCCAAGTCCGAAGTAAACGGAGAAGTGTGGGCTTCGGTTGCAAATCTCGATGTGCTCTACGTTGGTGGCGTTTCAGCCATAACGGATGGAAAAAACACTGCGGAGGTCATGGTGCGAGGCTCTCTTCTCACCATGAATAAAAATGAACCTCTCCGGGTGCGTATCAGTTCACTCAAGGGGCAAAACCTGACCACCATAGATACGGATGGGACACAAACTGTGAATCTCAACTCCCTGGGTATTTCCCCCGGTATGTATATCCTGCAGGTACAGAATGCATCGGGAGAAAGCTTTCTGACCCAACGCATACATATGCGATAACCAGTTACATGCAATCTGAAACAGGAGGGATTTTTCCCTCCTGTTTTTTTATATATTGTGTTTTTACCACCAGTATGCCGGAGATACATCTATGAAATCAATTCTTGCACTTATGATCTCCCTCAGCTCCGCATGGAATCTCAGCGGAAGCGGATTTGCCTGCGACTTATTTCGGCAGCTCAGCTCTGAGTCACAGGAAAATATCTGTATTTCACCCTATGGTATTGAGTCCCTTTTTACGCTTCTTATGCCGGGAAGCCGTGCGGCCACACGGGAAGAAATTATTCACCTTTTTGGCTGGGAAGATGCACCGGAATTTTACACCCGGGCCGCACAAAAACACCGGAACATCACCGAAGAAAACAAACAGAATACCACCCTGATGGCACATGCATTGTGGCCTGATGAACATTTTGACATATCCCCCCGCTATTCTTCGCGCATAGAGGAATTATTTCCTGCTACAATACAAAACCTCAATTTTTCCCAGCCCGAAAAATCCAGCCGGACAATAAATTCCTGGTCCGATGAACAGACACAGGGAATGATACCGACCCTGCTTTCCCCCGGCGGGATATCTTCCAACACGCGCCTTATCGCGACAAATGCGGTATATTTTAACGGAAAATGGGCAGATCCCTTTGACTCCAACGCCACCGCACGGGCCCCCTTTTATACCCTCGCCGGGGATACGGTTGATATGCCCTTCATGTCTGAGGAAAAACGGCTCCCCTTTTTTCAAAATGACTCTGTGCGAATGGTGGAGCTTCCCTATGCAGAAAAACACTATTCCATGTTTGTGCTTCAATCACCCAATACCTCCATAGGAACACTGGAAGAAAAATTAACACCGGAATTTCTTGACAGTCTGAGTAATAAACTCACAAATCAGCGGATATTTCTGTATCTTCCCAAATGGAACAGTGAAAACTCCTGGTCACTCTCAGCTTTTCTGAAAGAAATGGGCCTTGAAAAAACATTTTCCCCCGCAGCGGACTTTTCCGGCATCAGCGATGCAGAAAACGCCCTGTATCTGAATGAAGTTATCCACAACACCCGAATAAGAGTATCGGAGGAAGGAACCGAAGCAGCTGGAGCCTCTGCGGCGGTCATGCCCGCCTCAGCCATGGTTGAAGGGGCCCCTCTTGTTGAATTCAACACCCCTTTTCTCTATATTATCCGTCACAACAACACCGGAGCACTTTTGTTTATGGGCCGGTTTGCAGGATAAAGACACTACAGTCGCAAACCAACACTCTGCATGTATACATACTCCCGGCGGAAAGTGAACTGTTCACCCCGCAAACAGGACAGGTACATCGGAAAAAATTACATTCCTGATTTTCTTCCCCGCAGAGGTTTATATTAAAAACCTGCGGTAGCTCCCCTGTCATGGAGGGATTAAATCATGTATATTAGTATTTACAAAAAAAAGGAGTGCTGCCCGTGACGATAATAATACCCGACGACTATCCGGCAAAAAAATCTCTGGAAGAACGGCGTATTCTTTGCATAAAGAATGCCAATGCGCTGAAACAGGACATCCGCCCCCTTCGCATCGGCATACTGAATATAATGCCTGAAGCAGAAAATTATGAATTCAACCTGCTGTTCCCTCTTGGACGTTCTGTTTTGCAGATTCAACCTATATGGATTAAGCTCAACAGCCATTCCTACAAAAGCTCCAGCAGTACTCATCTGAAGCGTCACTATCTATCATTTGAAGATGCTGTTGAAAAAAAACATCTGGACGGACTTATTATCAGTGGTGCCCCGGTGGAACATATTCCCTTTCAGGAGGTAAAATACTGGGAGGAGCTTACGGCGATTATGAACTATGCACGAAAAAACATCGTCTCCACACTTGGAATATGCTGGGGCGGCATGGCCTTAACAAAACATTTGGGCATTGACAAGACCCTCTTCGACAAAAAACTTTTCGGCGTCTTTGAAACCCGTAATATTGCACCGAATCACCCCGTTACCGGGGAAATGGACGATCTTTACTGGTGCCCCAACAGCAGATATGCAGGGTATCGGGATGCAGTCCTTGAAAAAGCACAAAACGAAAACCGTCTCAATCTCCTTGCACATTCAAAGGAGGTCGGCTATGTCATTTTTGAATCTGCGGACCAGCGGTTTCTTATGCACCTGGGGCATTTTGAATACAATGCCAATCGTCTCGTTGAGGAATATAAACGTGATATTGAAAAAGGGATACCCATTGCAGCACCACATAACGTAGACCTCCACAACCCAATCAACCGCTGGAGAACCCACAACCTTGAATTCTTTTCAGAATGGATTCGCTACGTATACGAAACAACAAAATATTAGGAGGAGTATATGGCTGGTCAATACACAGAAGAATTTCGTAATAAAATGCGCCGCGCAGGAATTAAAGACTCTGTCACAGCATTGTTTATCACACAATTAAACCGTCTCTCAGAGGGCGATATGGGCTTTATCCGGGAAAAGGATCTATCCCCCGTTGAATACGGCAGCCTGCTGAAGAAATCAGAATTATCATCATACCGGGAAGCGGGAAAAAAGGCGTTGCAAAAATGTGCCATGATAAAGCTCAACGGAGGCCTGGGAACATCAATGGGGTTACAGGGGCCCAAATCCTTTCTGCCCGTTCGGAACCAGACACGGTTTATTGATTTAGTTGTAAGGCAAATAGAAAGTCTGCGAAAAGAATATTCCTCCCCGGTTCCTCTGATTTTTATGAACAGCCATGTCACAGATGCGGCCACAAAAGAATTTTTAGCAACCATCCCGTTTCTGAGCCGACAGGATCCACCGTCGACATTTACCCATAACAGCTACCCCAAGGTCCTGGCAAAAGATCTCAGTCCGGCCCGGGCAGAAGACGAAGAGCTGGAGTGGAATCCCGCCGGCCACGGAGACATTTATGCCTCATTATATACAAGCGGACTTTTGGATTCCCTGCTGGAAAAGGGCATAACTTATGCATTTATCTCAAACGTAGATAATCTCGGTGCAACCCTGGATGTAGAGCTTTTGGGCTATTTCCACCAAAAACAGTTCCCCTTTCTTATGGAAGTATGCCGAAGGCGCGAAATGGATAAAAAGGGTGGCCATATAGCCCAAAAACAAAACCGGTACTGCCTGCGGGAAAAAGCACAGGTTGCTCCGCAGGATCAGGAATACTTTGAAGACACTGATAAGTATTCCTATTTCAACTCAAATTCAATCTGGATTAATCTGGCCCATCTGAAAGAATTTATCACAGAAAAGGGCCTGCCGGTATTACCCCTTATTGCAAACGAAAAGCATCTCAACCCCGTGGACACTTCAACGCCGCGGGTATACCAGATAGAAACAGCCATGGGAGCAGCACTTGCCTTGTTTGAAAACAGTACCGCAGTGGAAATAAGCCAGGAAAGATTTCGACCGGTCAAAAAAAACAATGACCTTATGCTTCTTGGATCAGACCGGTTTGACGTGGATGAGACGGGAAATCTCATTGAGAAAGGTGATGTAACACCTGATATAACCATTGAGCTTGATTCACGCTACTATAAAACCTACGATGATTTCTGCAGGCGGGTACAGCATATCCCGTCACTGAAAAAATGCACCGGACTTCTGGTTCAGGGTGAAGTTATCTTTAAAAAAAATGTTACGATAACAGGACGCGTACGCATTACAAACAACTCAGAGACTCCTCTTATTCTCGAAGATACGACTATTAACACGGATATGAGTCGCTAGGTATTACTGTTTCCCGCTGCGGGGATTTCTACCCCGCAGACCACTGAATGAAAAAGAGAGACGCCCATGAAAGAAATCCAGTTCTCAGCCTCTTTTACACCGCAGCAGCAAAAGTGCATTCAGAAGCACCTCAAACCACTTTCTGCTGCTGAGCACTCAGATGTTTCAGAAGACATAACCAAACTTCACGGAATATTGCACCGTGATATTCCCGCAGGAGATATTACGCAAAACGCGGCAACACTATTTACGCTTCGTCGCTACGGCCTTATGGAGACCGCCATTCTAAAAGAGAATTTTTCGGAGACTCTTGTTTCAGTATGTATGGGGGGCGAAAAAATTACCAGGCTTGAATCCGGCACCATGGATTATCAATTGGAAAGCTTTATCAAACTGATCCTTAATATAGCCGAGGATCCACGTTCCATACTTATTGTTCTGGCCCAGCAGCTCCGCATTATGCGGCATTTCAAAACTACTCCCCCGCAGTCCCCGCAGAACCAGCTCAAATGGGTCATAAATGTATTTGCTCCCATAGCACACCGCCTTGGACTGTATAATGTAAAAACCGAGCTTGAAGAGTTGTGGCTCAAACATGATGACTACACCACATATCGCCGGATAGCAGACAAACTGGAATCCAAAAAGGATGAACGGGAAGAATTTATACAGAAATTCATTTCACCTATTAAAGCTGCCATGAATGACAGCGGCATCCAGTGTGAAATCAAGGGACGATCCAAATCAATATTCTCCATTTGGAAAAAAATGCAGAATCAGGGTGTTGATGTTGACGGAATCTATGATAAATTTGCCATCAGAATTATTATTCAGGATGTTCCCCGTGATGCGGAAAAGGACATGTGCTGGCGCGTCTATTCCCTTGTAACCGAAAAGTACCGCCCCTTTCCCAAGCGTCTGCGCGACTGGATATCCCATCCCAAAGCCAGCGGATATGAATCCCTGCATACCACTGTTTCAACCAGCGATAATCAGTGGGTGGAAATTCAGATTCGCACAGAACGCATGGACCATATTGCAGAAAAGGGCCATGCAGCTCACTGGAAATATAAGGGTGCAGACTCAAAAGAAACATCGGGCAGCACAGATTATCTGGCCCGAATGCGGGAGGCTCTGGAAACACCGGAAATATTCGATACCACCTCCCACTCCCTGAAAAAAGCATTCTATTCCCGTGAAATCTATGTTTTTACTCCGGGAGATGAGCTTATTCGTCTGCGCCCCCGTGCCACAGTGCTTGATTTTGCCTTTGCAATACACACCGACATCGGCTTTCGCTGTACCGGAGCACTGGTAAACAACACGCATGTTTCGTTACGGGCCCCCCTCAAAACAGGCGATGTGGTACAGGTGCTGACTTCCAGGGATAAGCATCCCAACCGTGAATGGCTCTCCATTGTTCAGTCGCCTTCAGCGGCGGCACGTATCAGAAGGTATCTGAAAGAGCAGAATCATTCCCGCCTTGATGAAGGACGGGAAATGGTCAGAAGAAAACTCCGCTCACTGGATACGCCCATGAGTGATGCTCATTTAAAAATCCTCTGTGATTATTTCAATTGCCCCTCGGTACTTGATCTCTACAGTGGGGCGGGAGAGGGAAAGCTTGACCTCCAACCCATTGGAAAGGATCTGTTTTCCCCTGCCGCGGCACCATCTTCTCCCAAAGCACCGAAAAAACGTAAAAAAGCATCTCATCACCACAGTGAAAACTGCCTGCAAATCGGTAATGAAATTGACAATGTACAGTATACCCTGGCCAAATGCTGCTCCCCTGCCCGGGGGGATGACATCTTTGGTTTTATCACCGTTAATAAGGGCGTAAGCATTCACAGGAAAACATGTCCCAATGCACAGGATCTGTACCAAAACCATCCGGACAGGATAATCACCGCCGCATGGAAGAAAGAATCGGAGAGCAGATTTAACAAATCCATACGGGTGTATTCCGCGTGCGAAGCTGATGAACTTCTTTCAAAAATCAGCCGAACCATAAAACTCAGCCCCCGGGTACGTCTGGTAAAAATCCACATGAATACCTCAGCGCACCTGCGGGAACATTCTCTGGAAATCACCCTTGAGGTTTCCCACACCGATGACTTCCAACGGTTCATAGAAACAGTACAGTCCCTCAGCATCGTTGACTCTCTTCTGTATAACTGAATATCGCCTCTCGTCGTATATTGAAACAGTACAGGCCCGTCATGGCCGATGCCCCTGTTGCATTATGGATCACTTGCATAAAAATATCCCATTTTTCTTTTTTGGCATGATCCATGCTTATACTTACGGCGTGACTGACGTATGTTAAACTTTTATTAATACAGGAGTAATTATGGCAATTAAACCTCTTGCTGACAGAGTCTTGGTGAAACCCATGGAATCGGAAGAAAAAACTGCGGGTGGGATCTACATTCCCGACAGCGCAAAGGAAAAACCTCAGGAAGCCGAAGTTGTTGCGGTGGGCGGTGGAACAAAGGACAAGGAAATGACCGTTACACCCGGTGACAGAGTACTGTACAGTAAGTTTGCAGGAACAGATATCAGTCATGACGGTGAAGACCTCATGATTATGCGCATTGATGATATTCTTGCAGTAATCAACGAGTAAAACCACAAAAACAATTTAAGTACAAGGAGAATTCTGATATGGCAAAACAAATTGCATACGACATTGAAGCACGCGATAAACTGATCGCCGGTATAGATAAGCTGGCAAACGCGGTTCGTGTTACCCTGGGCCCAAAAGGCAGAAATGTAGTAATCGACAAGGGTTTTGGCGCACCTACGGTAACAAAGGACGGTGTTTCTGTTGCCAAGGAGATTGAGCTTGAAGATAAATATGAGAACATGGGTGCCGAACTTATTAAGGAAGTTGCCTCAAATACCGGAGACGGTGTGGGCGATGGTACAACAACGGCTACGGTACTGACTCAGGCAATAGCTCATCACGGGCTCAAATATGTAACAGCCGGTGCAAACCCCATGGATCTCAAACGGGGTATTGATAAAGCACGGGCCGCCATAGTGGAAGAGCTGAAAAAT
>JBNJEI010000078.1:0-7966 GCA_051745755.1 Fibrobacterota bacterium | reverse complement strand
CTTGTATATCACAGTATATACCGAACAATCCTGGAACCTCTCAGGAATTTAAGCCGGGATGTATGCACCATTGCCGATGGTAATTTTGCCCCTCCCATAAGAAAAAAATCCAATGACGAAATAGGTATGCTCGCCGGGAATATCGAATCCATGCGTCAGTCAATCAAAAGCATGACCGATTCCCTGGCAAAATCCCGGGATGAAGCACAGAAAAGGGAATCCTATATACATCTTATTCTGAAAAACTCCAATGACATTATCCAGATCAACGATGCACAGGGGAATATTCTATTTGCAAGCCAATCCCTCACAAGAATACTCGGCTACCCACTGTCTGAACTTCAGTATAAGTCCGCTCTGGAATTTATTCATCCCGAGGATCGTGATCTGATCATCAATGATCTGGACATGATTGTTAATAATCCGGGAAAAAGCATTCAGGAAGAATACCGGTATCGTCATAAAAACGGTCATTGGGTCCACCTTGAGGCCATTGCCTGTAATCTGTTCCATGAACCGGCAATACAGGGAATACTTCTCAACATCCGGGATATTACCAAGAGAAAAAACGCAGAAGAAGAACACCAGCGTATGCGCGATACGATTCATCACAGCCAAAAGATGGAAGCCGTGGGAAAGCTTGCCGGCGGAATTGCGCACGATTTCAATAATGCAATTAGTGGAATAATGAGTGCCGTAGAGCTCATAGCGATAGAGGATACTACCCCTGAAGAAATACAGGAATACTCCGATCTCATACTCAAATCTGCACAGAATGCAGGTGATCTTACCAAAAAGTTACTCACCTTCACGAGAAAACGAACCACAGCACATGCACCTCTTGAAATTGAGCAGACTCTCAATGACACCATTAATATTCTTCATCACACCGTAGACAAAAGCATACATATTTCCTCACCCAAAACTACTGACAAAGCATGTATTATGGGTGATTCAGCGGTTATCCAAAACGCCCTTATTAATCTGGGAATCAATAGCGCCCACGCCATGCCCCAGGGAGGAACCCTTACTTTTACGGTGGAGAATATGTATCTTGACCGGGAATACTGTTCTCATTCACCCTTTGATATTTCTCCCGGAGACTATGTAAGAATATCCGTTACCGACACGGGCTGCGGCATGTCACCGGAGGTTACTGCCCGTATTTTTGAACCCTTCTTCACCACAAAAAAAGAGGGTGAAGGAACCGGGCTGGGGCTTGCCGCCGTTTACGGTACAGTCCAGGAGCACCGGGGGGCCATCACGGTATACTCCGAAGAGGGAACCGGTACAGTCTTCCACCTGTATTTTCCCCGTACTGAACAAAGCACCACTGTGGAAAATGAAGCTGAAATACCATGCCGGGGCGAAGGAACCATACTGCTTATAGACGATGAAGAAATAATTCGCAAGACCGGCGCAGCCATGCTCAAAACCATGGGTTACACGGTTTTTACAGCGGAAAACGGACAGAAAGGTGTAGAACTCTACTCTGCAAAACAATCTGAAATCGATCTGGTGATTCTCGATATGATTATGCCGGTCATGGGGGGCAACAGAGCCTTTGAGATCCTGCGCGCCCGGGATCCACACATTCCCGTAATCATCTGTTCAGGTTTTTCAAAGGAAGATGATTTTAAAAGGATGCAGAAACAGGGTGGGGTGACATTCCTATCAAAGCCCTTCAGAAAAAAAGCTCTTGCCGCCGCCGTAGCCCAGGCAGCAAAAACGCACCGGAAACAATAACGTACCGCGCCTGGCATTTCCGCTGTTCTCAGGCGCAGCAGTAGTATCCTTACTCAGTCACTGCGCCGCAGCTGATTGCGAATCCATACTCCCGACTCCTTCATATGTGCAGTATCGCTAAAATTTTCTGGCGAAGACTGCGTGGTAACAGCATTTTCCTTCAGTACAGCACCGCTGCGGTGATCATCGGAGAAATTCCAGTTGCACCAGCTGATATTGTATGCCGCAAGTGAATCAAGCCAGTGCTGTGAAGCCTCAAAATCATTGTGTCCATCCCCCGTATATTCCTGCATACCGAACTCCGTTACAAATACGGGAATACCCGCCTCTGCAGCAGTACGGAGATTGTCCATATAATGCCATTGTGAGTCTCCCCGTTCATAGGTATGGGACGCAGCGTAAAAATGGAGGGAGTAGAGCACATTATCATATTCCAGAGGAGAATCAATAACGTGATTGGGCCGGGCGGACCATTTCGGAGTCCCCACAATGATAATATTATCTGAATGGGCACGGATACGGGGGATAATATCCTCTGCATAGGGTTTGACATGCTCATCCCAGGTTACTTCGTAGTCCAGGCCATGATCATTGGGTTCATTGCAGATCTCAAAAATAACATGTTTTTTCTGCCCGTGTTTTTGTGCCATATACTCAAAAAAAGCCGCCGCATGATCACCGTAATCTTCATGACCGGGATCACCGGGAACCAGCATATGCCAGTCAATAATGGTATACATTCCATATTTACCCGCAAAGCTAACCAGCTCATCAACCCGCCGGCGCCACCGGGCGGTATCGCCGTGAATATATCCGCCTTCCAGGGGATACAGGGATATTCGGAACACATCGGCATTCCACCCCTCTGCCAGAGCCTGCACCGCATCTTCCGTATAGAGATCATCAAACCACTGCAGGCCGTGGGTACTCATCCCCCGCAACTGAACCGGTTCTCCCTGAGTATTTACCAGAAAGGCACCGTTTTTAAGGGTATCCACCCGCAGGGCACCGTTCTGCTGTACCGGCGTTTCACCAAAGACCAGCGTTGACAATATACAGACCAGAATCAGATACATAGAAACTCCTTTAGTGCTCTACCGTTTGTTTTAAATATCCCCTCATGGTATGTGAAGCAGGAACTGCACACAACCCTCCACCTGGATAATATACGATACTTCATCATACATTAGCATTATGCTTCTCACAATTATACAACAAAGGGGGAAATATGCACCTGTCTGGAGCACACTTTGTTCGCAAAAGGGCTCTGTTTTTCCAATAAGCGCAGGAGGTTCCTGCACTTATACCGTGGCAGCAGGCCGAAAAAAAGACGGAGAACGTGCTCCGTCTTTTTTTTTATTTCAGAAAAACCGTACGGCTGTATACCTGTCCCCGCTCTTCAATGCGGAGGATATATCGTCCGGTGCCGATATCCTGAGCAGGTTTTATGGCACGGACTGAGTTTCCGTGCTGAGCAATGGAAAGAGGGATGTTCTGTCCCGCCGGGGAAAAAAGATGCACCACCGCCTGAGCTGATACACCGGATACCATGATCTGATCCCGGGAGACCTCCGCTCTGAATGAGGGCGCCAGCCTGTTTTCTTCGGAAATCAGGGACACCCCATCATAATAATAATACGTACGCGTACTGTTTCCCGCTTCGTCAATACGCTCCTCCAGTGTACACTGCCCCCGACTGTCGTAGGTATACAGAGTGGTATCCGTCACAGTTCTGTCTGTATTGAAAATATCCGTTCGGATTTTTTGTGTCCGTTCTCCACTGCTTCCATAGGTAAAGGAAATACTGCGGTGCATTCTGGGATCAACGGGAAACTGACCCTCCAAATAGACAGGAAACTGCGCTGATACCAGCTGCCCATCATCGGTAAAGCGGTAGGTATAGGTTTCCTCAAAAGTCTCATTTTTAAATTCCACCCGGCTGATAACTTCATAGAGCGTATCCCCCCTATGTGACACTTCAAGTACTCCCGAAAGAGTATCAGAGGTGGATACTCCAATCTTTGAATTGAAGCTGCGGACCTCCCCTGCAATACCGTACTTATTTTCAATAGGGAGGAACGTATATGCAATGCGCCGTGATCCGGTAGACGAATGGCCGGAATACGTTCGCTCATACGCCACATTTTGGGGAATATCAAAGCTGTTAAAGGAAACATCAAGGCTGCGGCTCACCTGATATGCAGACCGGCTGTGACCGTCCCAATAGTGAATCAGCCGTCCCTGCCCATCATATTCCTGTGAACGGCCCATTGATATACCATGTTGTTTACTGCGATAGGAGGTAATTCCGTGGGGACCGAAAACATAGGAATACTCCCCCGCTTCAATTTTATTGCCCTCTCCGTCGTCAACTTCAATGGTATGAGACAGGCTTGAATCCGTGAGATCAAACTCCCGCACATGCGCCGAATCATCCCCGGGCTTCCATTCCTCAGAGCGAATGCAGCGTACAACCTCTGTCAGAGTGAGTGGTGAAAAGGGAGTGGGAACCTCCGCAGGAAGCGGCAGCGCCGGCTGGGCGCCCGCAAGGGAAACAAAAACAGAAACACACAACGAATACAGAATTGCCGGTGAACGCATATTTACTCCTATGCTCAATGAATAATACGAACTCATGCGGAACCTATCCGCATATATAATATAGCACCAAAAAAAGGTGAAATCATTTTTATTTTAAAAAATCGAGCCCTCCCATAGACATGTGCGGGCCCATTCTTACTTTCTGTCATTGTGGACAGGAATGCCCTGTGCCCGAAAATCAGGGAAAATACACCACTCGAAACCCTCCGGTATACCCGCTTCCCTGGGGAGCGCCGTACTCCCGCTCTGCACAACGCAGAGCCGAAGCCTCATTATCCCAGGCTCCGCCACGCTGAATGCGGTATTCTCCCTCCGGGGGGCCAAGGGGATCTGTCACTGCGGTGTCACTGTAGGGACCATACCAGTCATGACACCACTCCACAACATTGCCCGCCATATCAAAAAGGCCATAGGGGCTGGCGGGAAAACTTTTTACGGGACCTGTCCCCGCAGACGGATCGGTCCAGTCCTGACCGTACCGGGCCCGGTCATGATCAATCTCTCCCGTATCAGTGGGGTATTCAAAATTCTGTCCGCTCCGTGCGGCAAACTCCCATTCAGCTTCTGTGGGAAGACGATACCCGTTCTTTGTAAAATCAGCCTGCCAGTCCGCCGGACTGTCCCACTCCCCTTCATCGGTGGATTCATCCACGGGTTCCCCGGCATAATAATACACGGGATCGCGCCCCTGTGAACGGCTCAGGGCATTGCAGAACCGCACCGCATCAAACCAGGAAACATTTTCCACGGGACGGTTTTCCCCCGTATACCGTGAAGGATTTTCCCCGGTTATATCTTCATACTGTTTCTGGGTAATTTCCGTGGTACTCATATAAAAATTCCGTGTCAGGGTGACTTCCTGCACCCAGGGAGAATCCACCCAGTCATTTTCCGACAGCCATTCCTCTCCCATGGAGAAAGTTTTGCCTTCAGCGGGAATACGCACCATCTGAACCGCTGCATCCGATTCTTCAGTCTTTTTTGTATCTGAAGATTCGTCCCCGCAGGAAAAGTACGCCGCAACCATGCTGAGTACACACAACACCTTCAATAGATTCTTCACCATAGATATCCCTCCACCGCTGTTTAAAGCATTCAACATAAAAAAGATATATCCCTTTTCCTGAAAAGAGCAAATTATTTCTGTTCTGAAACACACCCTGCCAGGAAGGGAGAGCACCATCGGGAAAAGCACAAGGCCTATCCCGGGTAAAAAAACATTCCAGGCTTGGAATTTTCATGGTGAAAAATATGCATATCTTACAACTGAGTGCTCCTTAGGCACTGTAATAAGAAGTGCTCGTCTTCAGAGGCAGAACAGGAAAGAGCACCGAGATATTGCCGCCCGGAATTCATAACACTGTAACAAAAAGAAGCTACACACGCAGCATTCGACACCGTTTTTATCTGATATGTGTAACAATTAATCAAGATCCGGCCAGCCTTAGGGCGCAAAGGAGTGCAGAAAGAAATAATCCTCCCTGAAACGATAAAATCTGCACATTACAAGTGCGAAGAATATCTTATAGATATATCTTATTCAAAGGATGAATCTATGAAACACCTCCTGCTCGCAGCTGCGGGCCTTACCATTTCACTCAATGCCGAAACTCCCGTGTCAACTGCGGAACACAGAACATCCCTGCACGTAACGGTATATAATTCCAATCGTGGGCTTATATCAGAAACACGCTCCGCTGATCTTCCCGCCGGAAGGTCTACCCTGCGCTTCAGCGATATTGCTTCATCGGTTATTCCCCAAACTCTGATGATGCAGAGCGCAACGGGCCTGTCTGTGGTTGAACAGAATTACGAATACGACCTGATCTCCCGGCAGAAGCTCTTGGAAAAATATGTAGGGAAAGAAATTTCCATCATTGTGGAAAACGAATATACCGGAGAGAGTGAAACAAAAAACGCCACCCTGCTGTCGGTCAACCAGGAACCGATCTTTGAAATTGACGGATCCATTCATCTCACTTCACCGGGACGGATTATTCTTCCTGAGATTCCGGAAAACCTTTACGCACGGCCCACGATGAACTGGGAAATACAGGCTCCCGAAAAAGGAACGCATACCCTTTCCACGCGCTATCTAACCGAAGATATGAAATGGAACGCCGACTATATTCTTGCCCTGGACGAAAATGATGAGCAGGCCTCTCTCACGGGCTGGGTAACCCTTACCAACAACTCCGGTTCGGATTTTGAGGATGCCACATTGAAGCTTGTGGCAGGAGATGTTCAGACCATTTCACCCGAACAGGATATGCGCCCCAGATCAGCCATGACCATGGAGTCAGCCCCTTCCTACGGAGGATCCGTGGAACAGAAGGAATTTTTTGACTATCATCTGTATACCTACCCCTTTCCCGTAACTGTTCGCAATAATCAGGAAAAACAATTGTCCCTGCTTTCCGCCGAATCCATTCCCGTCCAAAAAAGATATACCGTGACCACACCCCGATATTATTCTTCCCACCGAAGCGGAGAGCAGAAGCTTCCTGTGGCGGTGACTATTGCCTTTGAAACCGGAGAGGATTCGGGTATCGACCAGCCCGTTCCCGCCGGGGTGCTGCGTCTGTACAAAAATGATTCCGACGGCAGTGCCGTTTTTATCGGCGAGGACCGTGTCCCCCACACTCCGGTACAGGAGGAAATTGAAGTAAAAACCGGGGATGCCTTTGACATCCGTACAGATTTCCGTCAACTTACCTACAGACAGATCAGTAACCGGGAACGGGAAAGTACCTATGAAGTGGAGGTACGAAACCGAAAAGACGAAGATGTGGACATAGCCGTTGAGGTCCCCCTGGGCGGAGACTGGGAACTCTTTGATGCCCCGGAGCATACGCGCCTGTCCGCAGGCCTGGTACAGTTTACCCTGTCTCTTGATGCAGAGGAAACACAAAAGCTCACCTATGGCGTACGCACCCGTACCACTGATCCCCAAAAGTCCCCGTAAGTTTGTAAAGAATATTCAGAATGTATTCCGGATACTACCTCATAAACCGGAATACATTCCAAACGGCCGGTATAAAAGAGCAGGTAATTCAGACAGGGTGCCCGACATCGGGCGAGGCACGCCGGTTTTTTGCAGAAGAACCCTTTTATGTGATAATAATAAGCGCCAGCCAGGGAATAAAATTAAATACAAATACAAGAATTTTATAGATGCCGATAAAAGCATACATAAACGTATTAAATGTCTCCCGCGGCATTGGGAACCATTTGCTGTGCATTCGATACACAAAGTCGCTGCCGAATCCATATGAAACCAACAGAAAAGACGCTATCAGCAACCCGGCATTCAGGATTGTACACCACATGAAAAACCTGGTCATCATTGAAATATCCATTGCGTTCTCCTTTTAATTTTTACCAACATAAGGCCCGGTGCCCGAAAAAAGGCGTCCTGTCTTATGTTCTATCGTTTAAATTTTTTTATTTAACCTGCTCCCTCTTCTGCAGAACTCCTGAGAAATATGTACACTATCAATATAATGTAAAATCATCTAAGAAGACACAGGTACTGCTCAAAATTGCACAAAACTGTGGGAAAACTGCAGCATTTTGCGATCAGCCCCTGCCCCCGTGAATCCCCAAAGCTCTCCGTACT
>JBNJEI010000077.1:0-8388 GCA_051745755.1 Fibrobacterota bacterium | reverse complement strand
ACACCAAAAACGGACCGGTTACATACCGGTCCGTTCTGCTGTCAGGAATGGGCGAAACACTCAGTTAAAATCGGAAAGGCCGGAAAAATCAATTGTTGCAAAGAGGTTCTCCAGAGTTTCCGGTTTCCGAATCTGAATAACCTCTCCGGAAGGGCGAAGAAGCAGCTCTCCGGAACGGAGCTTGCCGTTATAGTTAAATCCCATGGCATGTCCGTGGGCACCGGCATCATGAACAGCAAGATAATCTCCCGGTTCAACTGCCGGTAATTGTCTGTCAATAGCAAATTTATCATTATTTTCACACAGAGATCCGGCGACATCGTATGTTTCCGTTTTCGGTTCATTTTCCTTGCCGATCACCGTAATATGATGATAGGCACCATACATTCCGGGTCGCATAAGATTGGCCATAGTGGCGTCAACACCGACAAATTTCTTGTACGTTTCCTTGATATGCCGCACCTGGGTCACCAGATACCCGTAGGGACCTGTAATCATCCGGCCGCACTCCATATAAATCTTCAGAGGGTCCAGATTGTTGCCCGTAATCAGGTTTTCATAGGCTTTTTTAATACCCTCTCCGACAACTTCGAGATTAACCTCTGTATCTTCTGGGTTATAGGGGATACCAATACCGCCGCCTAGGTTTACAAAATCAAATTGGATATCCAGTTCTGCATGGATTTCAGCAACCACTTCAAAAAGAAGACGTGCTGTTTCAACAAAATATTTTTCATCAAGCTCGTTGGAAGCCACCATGGTATGGAGTCCGAAACGTTTTACGCCGCGCTCTTTGCAGTATTTATATCCCTCAAAAAGCTGCGATCGGGTAAACCCGTATTTGGCATCAGTGGGGCTGCCGATAATATCATTACCGCTTTTCAGTTCTCCCGGATTATACCGAAAACAAACCAGCTCAGGCAGCATTCCCACGGTATCCTCAAAATACTTAATATGGGAAATATCATCAAAATTTATAACCGCGCCAAGTTCATGGGCCCGCTTAAATTCATTTGCCGGAGTATCATTGGACGTAAACATAATTTCCTCACCCGTACTGCCCACGGCATTGGAAAGCTCAAGCTCTGCCAGGGATGAACAGTCAAAGCCCACATCTTCATTTTTGAAAAGCTTCATCAGGTAGGGGTTCGGTGCAGCCTTTACTGCAAAATACTCCTTAAAATCAGCCCATTCAAAGGCCTTTTTAAAGCGATTAAGATTGTCCATGATTGCCTTCTCATCGTAGATATGAAATGGCGTTGGATATTTCCGTGCAATCTCCTGAATCTTTTCCCGTGTAAAGGGAAGTGTTCTTTCAGACATGTAAACCTCATTTATTATAATGTATTATATGGCCAAAAATACGTTTTGCGTATAGTAAAATGAGTGGATTTTGCGGATATATTACGACACATCGGGAATAAAGGGTACAGCAATTTTATTTGTTTCCGCCAGGGAATAGTCGCAGATCCTGCGGGGAGATACCCACTTACAGTCAATGTGTTCATGCAGGCAGGCAAATGAATCTGAGGTGAAACAAAGTACAAAAAAAATTTCAAAGCCCGACTCTGTTTTCACCCGGCACAGCATTCTGCGGGGAATAACTCTCATGGATAATTCTTCACGCACCTCACGTATAACGCATTCAAAAAGCGATTCCCCCTGTTCTATTTTACCGCCGGGAAACTCCCACACCCCTCCCTTTGAAGCATCTCTTTGGGCCAGAAGAACCTTTCCCTTTCTTAATAGTACCGCCGCACCGACACTCCTCATGCCTGGGGGGAAGTCTCCCTGTATGCAATAATTTTTGCAGCCATCCGGGATGGGATTAACCCCATTTCATTTCGTAATTCATCCACACTGCCCTGTTCAATGAAATAATCGGGATAGGCAAAGGATATGATTTTCGGTATGCGCGAAAGTGTATTCTCCAGAAACATCTGGTTTGCACAGGATAAAACCTGAGCTCCCATACCGTTTATTCGGGCATTATTCTCCATGACAGCAACGGTGGAATACCGTGAAAGGTAGTGGGAGAGTTCTTTTTCGTGCAGGGGTTTGAGGGAGCGCAGGTCTGCAACATCACAGGGGACATCTTTCTCATGAAGAAGGCCTGCGGTCTGCTTCGCACTTTCAAGGAAATCCCCCACAGAAAGAATAAGAGTGTCGCCGCCCGTATCAACCTTTAACTCCGGAGGGAATTCAGATATCTTTTGAAAGGGCCGACGCGCCGGTGCTCCCACAGTACCCCGTGGATAGCGTATAACCACGGGCCCCGGTATTTCGTACAGGGCGCTGTACAGCATTTGTCGTAAATCTTCGCCGCAGGAGGGGGAAAGAATGGTAAGGTTTGGTATATGGTATAAAAAGGATATGTCAAAGGCTCCGTGATGGGTCGGGCCGTCGGCACCGACAATACCTGCGCGGTCAACACAAAACACCACATCAAGATTGTCAAGGGCAACATCATGAATAACCTGATCATAGGCACGCTGCATAAATGAGGAATAGAGCGCAAACACGGGTTTTAATCCCCGTACGGCTAATCCGGCAGAGTAGGTGGCGCCGTGCTGTTCAGCAATACCGACATCGACAAATTGTGCGGGGAGTCTTTTCTGAAATTCATCAAGCCCTGTTCCACTGGGCATTGCTGCGGTTATTGCCGTAACGGTGGAATCCTTATGTGCTATCTCCAAAAGAGCCTCGCCAAAGACCTTGCTCCAGGAGGGAGACGCCTTGTCAGCACTGCGCAATTCGCCGCTTTCAACATGAAAGGAACCGATTCCGTGAAACTTCGTAGCGTTGTTTTCCGCATGATCATATCCTTTACCTTTTTTGGTGAGTACATGAATCAGCAGGGGCCCCCGGGCTTCCTCCTTTGCATAGGTCAGGACATGGAACAGATCCTGAAGATTATGTCCGTCAATCGGCCCGAGATACTGGATGCCCATATCCTCAAACAGTTTTCCCGGAGTAAAGGCCTTTTTCAGGTTCTCATCAATGGTATGCCCCAGGGACTGGAGCCGTTTTCCCAGATTTCTGGGTATCTGGTCCAAAGCATTCCAGACATTTGATTTCAGCTTCGTATAACGCTTGTCAGTAATAATTCTGGTCAGGTAATTTGACATTCCGCCCACGTTCGGGGCAATTGACATTTCATTGTCATTAAGAATGACGATCATTTTTGTATTACTGTGGCCCAGGTTGTTCAGGCCTTCATAGGCAAGGCCTCCCGTCATGGCTCCGTCACCGATAATACTGATGACTTCTCCGGTTTCGTTCTTTCTGTCCCGTGCCTGAGCCATGCCCAAGGCAGCGGATATTGAGGTGGAGGCATGTCCCACCGTGAAAGCATCATGAATACTTTCCGTGATATGGGGAAAACCGCTTAATCCCCTGTATTTTCTCAGGGTGGAAAACCGGTCCCGGCGACCGGTAATGATTTTATGGGTATATGCCTGGTGCCCCACATCCCAGACAAATTTGTCATGCGGGGTTTCAAAGAGATAGTGCAGGGCAAGGGTGAGCTCAACAACACCCAGGCTGGGAGCAATATGGCCTCCGGTCTTACTGACGGAATCTATGAGGAATTCCCGTATTTCCAGAGCGAGTTCAGGCAACTGATCTTCATGTAATGATTTAAGGTCCTGCGGAGAGGATATATTCTGTAATAAATTCATGGTATTCCAATTGAATAAGAAGTTCTACCTTAAAATAATTACTGGAATAGAATAGTAAAAGGAATTCGGTTATTATAATGTATCAGGAATGTCGTGATTACTGATCTGAAGGTGAGTTTTTTTCTGAGATAGTATCGATAAGCCGGTCTTCAATGCGTGTGGAAAGATCCTTTTTAAGGTCTTCAAACTCCTGTGAAGAAGGGGAGGATATGTCTGAGTCCCGGTCTTCTTTTATGACAAAGGTTTTGCAATTCGGACAGAAAATCCGGGCCGTTGAATCTGCCGTTGTTTGTAAAGATCCTCCGCAGAGAGGACATGTATCTGAAAAGGATGTACTCATGAATCGGTCCCTGTCCACACTGATATACACTGCCGCCGAACCGGGCATCATCGTCCCGATACGCTGCGTTTTAAGAGAGATGTCAGAAAAAAGTTCTCTTTAAATATACGTTAGTGTTTCTGCACCAGCTTTAGAATATATTAATTTTATTTTAATAGCCCTGTACAAAATAATTACTTGTTATCATTCCCAGGCTATTATATACTTTTTTTATACTGCAGATATTGGAGAATTTCATGATAACCATTGTTACAAGTATTTCAAATGAAAAGACAATACGTTCCTTAAAGCGAATCTTTGATAAACTTGATGCGCAACTCGTTAATTGTACTACGGGGCGAGCCAGTTTTCTCAAAATACTGCAATTTAAACCCGGTATTATTATTATCGAGCTTAAAAATTTTACCTCCCAGGATATCTCCCTTATTAAATTATTGCGGAAAAATTCTTCCACCAGGAACACACCCCTGATTCTTTTTGGTCCCCCGCCACCTGAAAATATCATGCATCATCTGAGAAAAATCGGCAGTACCCGCTATCTTGAAGCTCCCTTCAGCATGAAATCGCTGCTTGTGGAAATACAGAATTCACTTCAGGGGGTTTTGAAAAAACCGGTACAGGAAGATCAGCATATCAAAGAGCAGTTTCTTCCCGAAGATAGTACTGTTCTCTTTGACAATCACCTCCTGCCGACCCGAAAAATATCATTTATGATTGACCATATCGATCGTCTTGTTGCCTTTCCAACCACCTTTGCAACCGTACTGCGTCTGACTGAAGATGCATCAAGCAGTGCCGGCCAATTGGGAAAAGCCATAGAAAGCGATCCCTCTGTTGCAACGGAAATACTCCGCCTGGCCAATTCTGTCTATTTTGCCGTGCGTAGCAAGCGTATTAAATCCGTGAAGGAAGCCATTATCCGCATCGGTTTTAATCAGACAAAAAGTGCGGTTCTTTCCATGTCCATAATGAGGAATTTTAAAGACAAAAACTTTACTACCGGTTTTAACCATACCGATTTCTGGTTTCACTCCCTGGCAGTGGCGATTATTGCGGAAAAACTTTCAAAAAAGACCACTGCAGTAAAGCCGGACGAAGCATTTTCTTTGGGGCTGCTGCACGCTTTGGGAACACTTCTTTTCAATGAATATCTGAATACTGCCTTTCGCAAAGTACTGGATGCAGCCGCGGAAGAGGGGATACCCTTTGCCTATATGCAGGACAGAATGATGAAGGTAAATCATCTTGATCTTATGTCCTACCTTTTTGAGCAGTGGAAGCTGTCTCCCATCTTAGCGGATAATATCCGAATATATGATCGTCTGGATAATTCCTCAGAAGATCTTGAAAAACATCCCCTTGCTCTTATTGTTTCCCTGGCGGATGCCATAGCCCACAGTCTCAGTCTGGGCTGTGCTGCAGACTGCTGTGTAAGAAATTACGACAGTGAATTGGTCAAAAAGCTGGGGCTTACACACAAACTTTCACCGAAATTTCTCAGAACAATATATGATGAACTCAATATGTATAACAGTATTGTTAAAATTTCCAACCGCAGTTTTCCTGAAAAAAAATTACAAGAGTCAGGTCGGTGCATAATATCTTTCCAGGGCAGGAATTTCTGGTCGCCGGTCTGCGAATATTTGTCTCAGCAGGGATATGAAATGGAATACTGCCATGATTTTGATGATTTTGCCTACGCCTATGAACGACACGGGGATACCAGCCTGTTTTGCATTCCTCACTACACTGCAGAATGTGATAATATACTGACCTTTGCACGTGAGAAGGATTTTTCGGGAATTATTCTCACGGAGGATCGTCTCCTTTCGGCAGATATGCCGCCCTCCATACGGGTACTACCCTGTCCTGTTGACCTCAGGGCTGTTAACATGTGTGTGGAGACCCTCTGGGCAGACCAGGAACTCAGTACAGTTGACGGGGAAGAATAACCTCGGGGTTCAGATCCTCTAAGGATTTTCCTTCATAGGGAGCTGCCGAAAAAAGCTGAGTGGTATCACCAACAATTACAATGGAATACTCTTCGGGAGATATGACTGCGTTTTTTGCTTCATACATATCATCGGGGGTTATTTCCTGTAATTCCTGCTCATACCGTATAAAATGATCCAGGGGCCTGTTTTTCAGGTGGTTATCTGCATAGGTAAAGACCATATCCTCCGCGGTTCTGAAAAAGGACGGCAGAGACGTGACAAATTTACGGCGCACTTCCTCTGTTTTTTCAATGGATTCTGTTTGTTCAAGGGACGTATCAACAATCTCCATGGAAACAAAAAGAGCCTCATTTATGCGGGATGTACCCGTGGAGAAGGTGACACCAAAATACCCGGGATAAAAATAATCCGCATTAATAACAGATCGGATGGAATAGGTCAGGCCGCGATCGGAACGCACATTTTGAACAAGGCGTGATGAAAAACCGCCGCCGCCGAGAATATCGTTAAAAATCGTCAGGGGATAGAAATATGTATTCGGCCGTTTGAAAATGGGATGACCAAACCGTACAAACGCCTGGTTTGCCTCCCGGTGAACAACCAATATGCGCGGGGAATAGAGTCCTGTATCCGTAATTATTCCGTTTTCTTTTCGTGATGCTTCAAAGGGGAACGTTTCCTCCGCAAAGGATACAAAATCATCCTTTGGGATATCCCCGGCAAGGGCAAAGATCAGTTCTGTTGAATCCCGCATGCGAAAATGATAGTCAAAAAGCTTCTTTTGAATGTCCTCAACGGCAGAGTCTGCTATCTGTTCAGCAGACAAAAGATGCGAAAGAGGCGAGTCAGGATAGACAACCCGTTTCCAGGCGGCTTCAAGGATCGGTGGCGGGGTGGTGAATCTGTTTCTAATTTCTTCCGACAGCTCCGATTTAATTTTGGAAATCCGTGCTGTATCAAAGGAAGGGTCCGAAAAAAGAGAATGGAGGAGATCACAGGCCTCGGTGTAAAAACGGGAGAGCCCGCGAACAGTTATTTCCGTGGAGGTTTCAGTAGTTGTCACAGAGGTTTCCAGGGCATAGAGATCAAATAGAGAATCTATTTCCCGAGGCTGGTAAGATGCTGAACCGCCACGCAGCACCAGATCTTCATAATAGGCTGCCAGCAGGGGAGATTCGTATTTGCCGTTCCTGAAAATAATACGCAGGGAAAACACTGGAAGGGATTCATCATGAATATAAAACAAAGACATATGGGGATTCAAAGTATAAAAATTATCCTCCATGCGGGGAATACCCCAGGGAAGAGAGTCAAACTCCATATTTCGGGGATGAGGTATTTCGTCGGAACCCACCGATACTGCAGTGGAAACAACCATCAGTGCAACCATACCGGCCCAGCACAAATATGTATATGGTTTAATCATTTCTATTCTCCTTTTCATCAATGAGATAGCCAACTGTTCTAAAATCCGGGTTTAAGTATTCCTGTACAACATCAGCTGTTTCTTCCACGGAGTTTATTTCCTCAGTGTACCTGAAAAGATCCTGCCAGCTGCTGAAGTTCTCAAAATACGCAAGATTATCTGACAAACGTTCCAGATCTTTGAGTTGAAAAACAAAGTGTTTTTCAAGCTGATTTCGTGTGCGTGTGAGTTCATGTTCTGCCGGTTCCTCAGCCGAGAGGGTCTTAATTTCATCAAGAATAATTGTTTCCACCTCTTCATGGTCGGCATGGGGAAGCAGCTGTGCCCATATGTGAAACCGGCCGTCCCTTTTTGCCCAGCGGTTTTGCGCATCCACCTCACTACACAGGCCTTCTTCCTGTACAAGACGCTGGTACAGACGGCCGCTTTCGCCTGAAAGGATATTTTCAACCACATCAAGTTTGTATATATCCCGCTGAGGAAACCCAGTGGTATGAAACAGTATATCCACCCGTGAAGCGGCCCTGTCACGTATTTCAAAACGTTTCACCCCCACAGGGTCGGGCTCCCGGGTGACCACACGGGGTATTTCTGTTTCAGGAACCTCTATGTCGCCAAAATATTTTTTCGCCGATTCATAGACCTTACTGGTATCAATATTGCCGGCAATTACTATCATGGCATTGTCGGGGCGATAATACCGGGAAATATGGGTTCGCAGCTTTTCTGTGGTGTAATTCCGAATGTCGCTATACCATCCTATTGTAGGATTTCTATAGGGAGACGCCGTATAAAAAAGGGCGTTGAGCTTCAGAAGATAGTGGCGCATCGTATTGTTTTCATACACCTGGCGGCGCTCCTCTGTAACTACATCGCGTTCGCTGTAAAACTCACGCAGAACAAGATTTTCCATTCTGTCGGATTCGATATTAAAAAAAAGCTCGTACTTATGTGCCGGAAGGGTCACAATATACGCCGTGAGATCGC
>JBNJEI010000076.1:0-8480 GCA_051745755.1 Fibrobacterota bacterium | reverse complement strand
CAATGCACAAAGGGTTTATCCTCATACATTGAAATGGTTCCGATGCAGGAGACGATCTCCATACTTTTGCGGTAAAAGACCCAGTCAAACATCTTTCTTTTTTTATAAAAGTACTTAATCTTTGCCTCTTCCACGGATCCTATAACCTCTATGCGGCCGGCTGAAATTTTTCGGTCGGCGCATAATTTCCGCAGAGAAACCAAAAGATCATCTCCGTAATCAAAGGATCCGACAAGCGTTTCCTGTACTGAAAAACCTTTCACATACATGTGTTACTCCTTTGTACACTCTTTCATCAGGTTTTCAATGGTCTTCTCCGATGGAGACACTGCACATTTTATCTGCGGATGGGCAAACAAATGCACCCCCAATTCTTCAACCATGAAAAGTAAATGTAATAAATCATACCGGCGTTGAACACCAAAATCGTCAAAATCGGCAATTAATTCTGCAAGGTCATTTTGATAGCTGCGTAGCAGCTCTGCTGCACGCCGATATTTGCCCGGAGCGGTGAAGGCCTTTTCAATGCGGTAATAGAATGCCGCCATATACCGTGGATAGTGCTGCCAGACAATATATGGACAAAAGCCGTCAGTAAACTGTTCCATATAAATGTCAAGTTCTTCGTGAAGCTCACGGGCACGCTTTTCCCGATGGGCTCCGCTCCCTTTTGAGGCCAGCTTCTCAATGAGATCACGGTTTTTACGAAGCTGCGTAAAGAGAGTATCCATGTGAGATTCAAATGCTCCCGCCCCGCTTCTCAGGAGTTTCTTCCGCTCTTCATATAGCCGTGAAAACTCCCGGGATGTTCTGATACTGCTGCGCGGCTCAAAGAATGCAGCCTCCCTGATGATGCGCCGGCCTGCCTGAATAATGGTCTTTTTCCCTCCGTATGCGTGAGCTTCAAAGGCTCCCCGGGAGGAAAGACGTATCTGTTTTTTTGCATACCGCCACTCCCGGTCCAGAACACGCTCCAGCAGTGCGGCAACCCCCCTGGAATGAATTCTTTGGGCCTTTTTTTCATCGGTAAAACAGGTGTAGACAATGTCTCCGTTTTTTTTCTCCGGCATCAGGGCAGGATACCCAAAAAGAGGAATGCCGTTTTCCGAATGACTGATTATCTCTTTTTGCGGAATATCGCCCATACTCCAGGAGGTAATGTTATGTACCTGACGTGCCCGGATTTCACGCAGAATATCACCTTCACTATGCCCCGATTTTTCCCGGATCAAAGAATCTAATTTTTCGACATCCCGAGTGGCAAGCACCTCTTCGTTGCCTTCTTCAAGGGATATACGCAGTTTGAGATGATCCGGCAAAGCCGATTCATCAAAGGCATCGGAGGAAAGAGTAATTCCATACTCCCGAAATATCGCTGTCACAAGAGCATGGACAAAATCACCATTTTTCACATCAAGGATACGATTCAGCCGGGACGCACTTTCTTTCAGGGGAACAAACTGTTTACGCTGCGCCTTTGGAAGCTGACGCAGAAGTTCTTCGATTTTCTCAGGACGCCGGGGTTTAACTATCCAGCCAAAACTTTTTTTGTCCAGATGCGCGCTTTCCTGCACGGGAATCCTGACGGTTATTCCATCATGCGCTTTTCCGGGCTCAAAGGCGTATGACAGGGGGAAAGAATGACTCCCAACCTGAAAATACCGGGGAAACTCCGCGGTATTTTCAGGAATGTCATCCAGACACAGATCCTCTTTTTTCAACCGCACTGCATCGGACCCGTTTTTGCGGAGGAAACCGGCAATATCCCGGGCGGAAGCTACATTTCCCAGGCGTTCGGCATAGAGAGACTCCAGTTGGGAAGGAGCGATAACAATATCCCTCCGCCGGCTCTTTGCCTCCTCTTCCCGAAGACTTTCGTAGAGTAAGAGATTTTTTTCAAAGACAGGAGGCATGGTATTCATGCGCCCCTCCATCAGAGCTTCCCGAATAAAAATATCCCGGGCTTCTTCGGGGTCAATGGCACCGTAATACCGATATTTTTCCCGCTCCACCATAAGGCCGAAGAAAAATCGCCGTTCTTCACACAGAACAACCTCTCTCTCTTCATCATAAAAGGGAGGGCCGTAGGACTTCTTCAGAAGGTGGGGGAACATTTCCACCACCCACCGGGGATCCAGAGGAGCAATATTCCGGGCAAAAACACGGCTGGTCTGAACAATTTCCTGCGCCATAATCCACTCAGGCTTTTTTTCTTTTTTTACCAGGGCAGAGCCGGGAAACATATATACCAGACGGTTGCGTGTTGCACGATACTGTTTTTGTTCATCATCATATACCGCCACGGAGGACACCAGCCCGGCCAAAACAGAACGATGCAGGGCATCCTCAAAGGCACGGGGAGAAGAGAAATTCCCGCGGGAACTTTTCCCTTTCGGTCCCCTTAGAATACTTCGAATCTGTGTATAGACATCCACCCACTCCCGCATTCGCTTATAATTGAGAAAATTGTCCCGGCAATAGGCACGCATTTTATTCTGACTGTTTTTTTCTTCAAAAACCCGGTGATAGGTTTCCCACAAGGTAAGAAGGGTAAGAAAATCCGACCGGGGAGATAGAAATTTATTATGGCAGGCATCCGCTTTTTCAGCCTTGTCACGGGGACGCTCACGGGGATCAACAATGGAAAGTCCCGCACAGATAATCGCCGCTTCCTCAGCAACATTCTCCTTTTGTGCCTGCAGCATCATCCGGGAGATATGCGGCTCAAGGGGAAGCCGGGCCATTTTTTTTCCCACGGCAGTCAATTTTTTGTTTTTGTCCAGGGCATTCAGTTCATACAGCTGAGAAAACGCATCCTGAATGGCCCGTTCCTGAGGTGTTTCAATAAAGGGGAATTTCTCAACATCGGTAATATTGAAATTCCGCAGTGTGAGAATAACACCGGCCAGATTGGAACGCCTGATCTCTGCAGGCCGAAAGTCACTGAAATTCTCATACTCCTGCTCCGAATAGAGCCGAATGCAGATACCGCCGGCTACACGTCCGCACCGGCCTTTTCGCTGATTTGCCTCTGCCTTTGATATCCGCTCAACGGGAAGGCGGTTTGTCCGCAGGCTGGGGGAATACCGGTTTATGCGGGCAAGACCGGAATCAACCACATACCGAATACCGGGAATGGTGAGGGAGGTTTCTGCGATATTGGTGGATACAATTATTTTCCGTCGGCTTTGGGATGTAAATATTCTGCTTTGATCCTTCTTACTGAGCCGTGCAAACAGGGGCAGTACCAATGATGTTTCGTAACGGTGCTGCACGGCAGCACACAGCTCGCGAATATCACGTTCCGTGGGCATAAAAATCAGGATATCCCCGGAATCATCCTCCGCGGATATTTTGTCCACCGCAGTAAGCGCCTGGGCTATATAATCAGTCTCCGCATCGGGGGGCGGATCATACACGACCTCCACGGGAAACATTCGCCCGGAAACAGAAATAACAGGAGCGCTGTCAAAGGCACGTGAAAAAAGCTCCGTATCAATGGTTGCTGAGGAAATCACAATTTTCAGATCCCGGCGACGGAGAATAAGGCGACGAAGAAACCCAAGAAGAAAATCAATATTCAGGCTTCGCTCATGGGCCTCATCAACAATAACCACAGAATAGTTTGAAAGCATTCTGTCTGCGGCAATCTCCTGTAGCAAAAGTCCGTCTGTCATAAATACGGTATCCGTACCTTCACTCACGCGCCGGGAAAACCGTATCTTATACCCGACTTCACTCCCCAGGTTGCAGCCGATCTCCTCACTGACACGTTCAGCAGTGGCAGTTGCGGCAATCCGCCGCGGCTGGGTAACGGCTATTTTCCCGTTTTTGTGATACCCAAGTTCCCGGCAAAATTGGGGCAACTGAGTTGTCTTGCCTGAACCTGTTTCACCGGAAACAATGACCACAGGATTTTCTTCCAGAGCCGCCTTTATTTCCTTTTCTTTTTCCCGTATGGGAAGCATACTGTGTACCCGTCCAAATAAAAAACTGCTGAGAAAATACACTATGCCCCTCGGTAAATAAAGCCCTGCTGTATGGTCATCTATGCAAACTCAGGGTATTTACAGGATCATCTTTCTCACATATTCTGAGGTTGCGTGCAGAAACACAGAATGTAATACATATATGCTGCTGCACAATACCACAATATACAGGGAAGTACTCGTCTCAGTTTTGCACTGTCTGCGAACAGACGAACCCTGACTTCCCAAAAAAGCGGCATAGTACTACCTGTTCCATGCCATGTCAGAATCGAAAAAAGGCAACACAGCAGTACTGTACGAACTGTGGCTCACGGGATATGTGTTTTTCAGCATGTGTAAACCGATAACTTTCGTGTTTCCGTTCAGGAAAGCCATACACACGCCGGACGACTCACATGTGTTATTTGCATTTTCACGTATACTCAGAGTAAACGGAGGTGAATAATAGCCCCCGCACAGTATTGTAAATATCGGCTTAGGCCCTCTCCCGCGTTTCAAAGGTTTTGGTTTCCATAAAAACACAGTATTATCAAACCCCGCCTGCCCCTTGGGCATACGGATAAAATACCGGACAAAGCCGTATATATACTCGCCTTCAGGGCACAGGGAGGAATGCACACGGTCCCCTTGATATTCGTCGGTGGGGCACACCGAACTATGCATTTTCAGACCAACTCATGATAAAACCGTGCCGGTTCATGTTTTTTTTGCAAATCAGGGTGTTTTCCCCTATATTTACAGTAGATACCAATACTACCGTTTTTCCCGTGGGAGGGATATAATGAAACCACTGTTTCTCACCCTGTTTATTTTTATGTTTTTTCAGGCCCATGCCGTTGAAGTATTGCCCAACGGCCGATTTCCAAAAAACCTGTCGGAATCAGCCCGCTTTGGCACTGCCCGCTCAAAAAGCAGCACCTACCATTCAGACTTTGACCGGCATGAAAGTATTGATAAAAACCGTCACATCGGCGATTTCACCCTCTACCGGGACGGTGAGGCTCTCTACACCCTCACGGATATCACAGCCTCGGACATGCGCGTATCCAATGCGGGATACACCCTGGTGTTTGAAAAAGGCAGGGAAAGCACCCTGCGGTTTTACTCTCCGGCGGGAAAAATGGTACGGGAAATCTCCGGTAAAAACTACATACTCGGTGAATTCTCTGAGGGTGGAAACATCTTTGCCCTGGGAACTCCGGAAAAAACCTCGATTATTTCCCTGAGATCCGGCACGGTGAACACCGTTCCCCCCGCGCAGAATATCGCCTTCTCCCCGGATGAGTCTCACCTTGCCATCGGCTGTTCCTCCGAGGTGAAAATAGTTACCACAGAGGGAGATCTCCGTACCACCATCCCCCATGATGAGTTCTATATCCGTCGTCTGGCATTTTCTCCCGATGCGCGCTATCTGTCATTTATCGGAAAGAAGAAGCTCTATACCTACGACCGGGAATCAGAAATAACGGCCTTCACGGACAGCCTCAGTGACAATCGAAATTTCAACGATGTTCTCTTTGAAAACGGCTCGCTGGTGGCGGGAACCTATGCGCGCAACAGACAACAAAACCGCGTGGAGGGCTCCACGGTATCCTACTCCATGGACGGCCATAAAACGGTGGGAGCACAAACAGCCCTGCGGGAATACGCCCCGGCCCTCACACACAATGAACACGGCTATGGCGAAATTAACGAACAGGGCTACGAATCTGTTCCCTGGCCCCATTACCCCTTTGACGAACCCGATACCGTATGGAACGGCTATCTTGCCCTGTCTTCTTCCGGAGATGGGAATAATTCTGCCGCCTATCTCCACCAGGGAACCGACCTGAATGTGGCAAACCATGAAGCCGCGCACTCCGTTTCCGACGGATACGTAAAGGCATATCTCAGTACCGGCGGTGAGCTGTACTGGCGCGTTGCCGTGGCACCGGAAAACACATCGGCACGGCAGAACGGCTGGCTCTATGCCCATCTTGTGGAACGCTCTGTGGCGGTCAATGTGGGCGACTATGTTCAGCAGGGCGACTATATCGGCGACGTTATACCCTGGCCCAACCTTGTGGGCGGTCACCTCCACTTCTCCCGCCTTGAACACAGCGGACAGGTCTGGGATGGAAATTGGAGAAATAAGGAAAATCCCGTTTTTTCCCTGCGCCCCCACGGAGACAATATTCCCCCCGAGATTCGCAATGTATATAACGATTCAAAATTCGGGTTTACCACAAATACCTCAAGCCCACAGCGTCTCAGTGCCGATAATCTGCAGGGAGACATTGACATTCTGACCCGCGTCAGTGATAAGGCCGGAATATCCGAATGGCGTCAGCCCGCAAGTACCATCAACTACTGGTTTACCGATGCACGCACAGGAGATACAGTAGTACCAAAGGAATTAGCCCTGTGGCGCGGCCAGGATATGCCCGATTACAGCGGATCGCTCTATACATCTCTTGTACCCGTAATGTATCGTGTAACCAGAGAATTTCCCGTGAACGGATGGTTTACAGAAGACAGGCTCTTTATTCATGTGATAACAAATAACGATGCCGACTCCAGCCTGACTCCCGATCATTCCCAATACGGATTTAATACGGCTGAGTATCCCGACGGCGAATATAATCTTGTGGTTGAGGTCTTTGACGAAGCGGGCAACAGCACCGTTGACAGCCAGACCGTCACCTTCAACAACGGCAATTCACAAACCTATACCCTGTCCGTGGAAAGCAGCGAAGGAGGAAGTGTTTCTCTCTCACCCGATGGAAATGTTTTTGACGAAGGGACGGAGGTAAAACTTACTGCCCAGGCTGAAGAGGGGTACGAATTTCAAAACTGGGACGGTGATCTTTCCGGCAGCCAGAACCCCGAATCCATAGTCATGGATGAAGATAAAACCATATCAGCGTACTTTGAATTTACCGGTGAAACCCTTGAGCTTACCACCACTATGACAGATACGATCCTTACCACAGAATCAACACATGGTATATCATGGACGGGTAAAAATATTTCCGACGCCGTCTCCCTTGCCCTTCTCACTCCGGAAAATGAGCTCAAGCTCCTTGAAGACAGTCTGGAAGGCTCCGGATCCTATGAATGGACTATTGCTGCAGAGTATGCCACCAGCCCTGGATACCGGCTTGTTGCAACCTCTCAGGACGCGGCGGACACCTCCGATTCTTTCTGCCTGATTCAGAAAAATCGTGCAGAAGACCGTATTCTTATCTCTCAGGAAATGCTTTCTATCGAATCTGTCTCCAGTGAGGAAACAAACGGAGAAACTGCTCCGGCAACTCACCTTCTGGATATGAACCATGCAACCCGGTGGCATACGGAATGGTCGGATAACACTGCCGAGCACCCCCACAGTATTGTTTTTAAGATCGATGTTCCTGAAGACACAAGCATTGGGTTTTCAAGCCTGGCGTATACTCCACGGCTGGATGAAAAAAACAACAGCCTTATTGCGGATTACACCATCGAAACAAGCCTGAATAATGCAGACTGGGAGACGGTACACGAGGGGGCCTGGGACTGGAGCGGTGAACGAAATATCAAAACCGTCGATTTCGATCCACAGGGAGCACGATACATTCGGTTTACCAGCCATTCAACAAATCCTGAATCTCAGGAACCTCACTGGGCATCGGGGGTACAGATGAATTTCTTTGCCGACCCAACCTACGACGGTTCCGTACGTGCCGTTCAAAAGGGTGGTGCCTCTGCACCGATTGTTCTCAATGGCAGTATCCTGCATATTAATACAAGTGAAAACCTGCAGATACACGTAACCAGTATTACCGGCAGAACCGTACGGAACATACGATCTGCGGGTACGGGGAAAATTAATTTCAAAACCCTGAATCTTTCTTCCGGTATTTATCTCCTCTCACTCCAGAGTGAAAGCGGTGCTGTGCTGCAGCCGCAACGACTTATTATTCGATAATCCATTAGTGCCGAAGCAAATACGCTTCGGCACTTTTTCTTCGCATCTCCTGTGGGATACACCACTGTGTAAGAATGTGATACCCATACCCATCAGGATCATTTCGCAATCAGGCAATTGAACTATTTCGTAAGGGCATAGTGGTGGTTCGTATCAGCATAATTGCAAAAAAGCGTGCAGAGTATACTCATCATAAGGGTACAGGAAAACTGCGGAATATAACTCTGCCGATATCCCGGAAACAGAACGTGACAATAGAAAATCTATGACATCCAACAGAGCACAAAAACAGAAGCATTTCCCTGCAGCAGTACGCCTCTATTCATCAATAGCAGTGCACATGGGATAACGATAAGCCACAGTCCCCGGCTTTTGTATAGCCACCCTGGCCCATTGCAGAATACCAACGATAATAGCGGGGCAATCTGTTCACCCATACTACACGGACTATGCATTTTCAGACCAACTCATGATAAAACCGTGCCGGTTCATGTTTTTTTTGCAAATCAGGGTGTTTTCCCCTATATTTACAGTAGATACCAATA
>JBNJEI010000075.1:0-8655 GCA_051745755.1 Fibrobacterota bacterium | reverse complement strand
TATTCATCCAGATAATTCATAACTGTGACCCATGCCGTAAGAATACTTGCGATACCGCCCACAATTGACAGAATATCCTTTGTAACTTCAACACGATCAACATATTCACGTTCGGGAATCCAGATGGCATCTCCGATTTCTATTTCGTCAACATCGCGGGGATTCAGCCAGTTTTCCGTTCCCCCCTTAATAATCTTTACATTGCGGCGCCGGGCATCCTCTGAAAGCCCTCCGGCCAGTTCAATATAATAATTCAGTCCCTTATCTTCCTCATAGCGAACCAGACCGGGACGCACAACGGCTCCCATAACATTAACGGTCATGGCCCGTTCTGCAATATGAATCCGGTCACCGTCGCGAAGAACCACGTTGTATACATCGTCTTCAATATCTGGGCCGTTAAAGATCTCATCAAAATCTATGCTGAGCCGCGTGGAGGATGCAGTTTTCCGGTATTTGAGAAAGTTTCTTTCAAGGGGAAACAGTTCGGAATAAGGCAGCTGATTCAGGCGCTGAAGCTCTGCTTCACTGGGATCAATAAATTTCTTGCGATCAATCCGGCTTCCGCTTACATAGGCCTTGTCAGTAAGCCCTCCCGCTTCTTCTATAATATCAATCAGCCTGGTTTTATCATCGCGAATGGGGTATGTTCCGGGATGCAGCACCTCTCCGGATATGTGTACAGACCGGTGTCTGCGGTATTTGTGTATCTGACTGACAATAATACGATCGTCCTTCTGCAGCTCAAAGGTGTCAAATTCCTGCGAATCCACCCTGATATGATCAAGGGAATCATCATTATTGAGAAAACGAACCACCGTCACATGAGTGCTGTCAACACCGCGTGAAAAATCTCCACTGAGATCAATAATATCACGCACCACATCCCCTTCAACAAAACCGTATCTTCCGGGATAATTAACTGAACCCGTAATAGAAACAAATTCGTTCTGGACAGGAATAAAAACGCGGTCTCCATTGAGAAGATACGGATCCTCGCCGTTTTCAAGGCCGCGAAACACAGCCATCATATCATACTCTGCAGTCTCGTTTATATCATTACGGACAATAACTTTCCGGCGGGAGGCCCGGGACCGGAAGTCTATCATCTGCAAAAGGTGGGAAAGCCGGGTTGCTCCGGAAATCTCATAGGAAGTATCGGTTTCAACATGGCCGTGAACCGGCACCGTAACAGTTTTTACCTCATTGAGAAATATATCGATGGTATCCGCACGATACACCTCTTTTATTTTTGATGTTATCATTTTCTTTGCAGCTTCAAGGTTTCTATCAGAAACCTCCACTGCCCCCACGGACGGTATTATAACAAACCCGCTGTGCGTAACAGTGAGGGATAACACCTGTTCATCGGCGCCCCAGATATAGGCAAGCAGCTTATCACCCGCTCCGAGCCGGTACGATTCGGGCCGGATATCAGCATCTACGGAAAGAGTTGGTGAAGCTACGCTGCGGGAAGAATCTAAAGTACCCATTTTGTTTTCGGCACTCATATACCGGTCTTCTGCGGCAGGAGAATTAATACAGAATCCTAAGAAAAACAAAAAAACAAAGAGAATATACCGGGCGTTTTTTTTCATACTTGCTTCATATATTTAATTTCAACTCAGAGAAAAATAATATATCTCACACGTTTTGCAGGATAATTATACCAAAGAATGTAAAAAAGGTGTTTACTGTATGTTTTATGCTTACGTTGTGCAGTTTTTATAGAAAAACTGTGACACATATCCATCCGTTTTACAGAATGTTACTGACGTCCCACCTCCAGCATTTTTAGTTCTGTTTATTGATTATGAGATGAAATGCCACCGCATTAATTTGTGCATCAGAATACGCCTTTAAATTAATCATACGCAATATGTCTTTATGGACATACTTCCGATTATCAAAGAAATTGGATTCTAAAATTTTGTATGAATAATTATTTATGTTATACTTTTTTAAAGTTTCTAAATAATGAGGAAGTAATTTCCTATTCATATAACAGCTATGACCGTTAATCTTTGCAAACATTTTATTGGAATATGCCAAATGCTTCTGACGATAATATTTCAATATAAATGACTTAATTGGCTTTATCCGCTCGAACACATGATAATAATGATCCGAAGCATCTACAATATGAGAGTGTATAGTTGTGGCCTTGGAAATAGTAACCAAATTATTGAAAAGTGTATCAATTGATGGTATGTGTTCTAACACTTGATGAGAAACGATAGTGTCAAATGTATTTTGGTAATTTTCTATACCTTTTTCCCTTTCTGATAAATTTAACGGAAATATAACAATATATTTATCTGGATGTTGGCTTATATCATTTATCCGGCTTTCCGAACGAGGGTATTTCTTTTTAACTACTTTTGCTATGGAAACCAAATCTGATCTTTCTATTAAATCCATTTCAATGGAAGGGTCACTCAAATACACTTTTTTTGCACCTAATGCAAGTATACAAAAAGCCGTGTAAAGTTGTACCCCTGCCCCTAGTTCTAGAACAACATTGTCTTTGAGAGGCACATGAGATGAATAGATATCCACAATTTTTGAAAAATGCCTAAAAGTAGAAAATTCTTTTTTTCTTCCAATTACTTTTCTGAATGACTCAAACTCTACGTTATTTCTTAAAACTCGATACATCAAATCTATCATAAGAACCCTCTGTTTTAAACACATCACAGCATTGATTTTAACTGCTTATAATTTCCAGTAGCCTATAAATCAGTTTACTATTTTTTCAGCTTATAAAATTAAATAATCTTAGCTTTTGTTAAAAATAGTTCAATCTTCTGTGCAGTGGGCCCTTTTCTTTTATAAAAAACACACCATCACCGTCTCCAAATTTTGGCGTAATATGGTATAAATTCCTCTATGAATTTTGATATTCCATTAAGGTGTATTCCAATGATTAGCGACAGCTTACTTGCTAGGAGCTGTATGACACCTGTCAAAGAAAGATTTTCTGGATTATATAATACCCACCAATTTAAACATCTGTGACTTTTGAGTGATTATACAGCTTGTACCTCCCCGCATTTTCCTTAAAACAGGTTCCTGCGGAACTGATCAGATATGTATATTGGGTGTATCATCCACACAGTCGGAGACAGTGCCTTATGACACCCTTTCTTATATGTATATGTTTGATTCTTTCCCTTCAGGCAGAGGACACCCTCACGGTAATGCAGTATAATCTGCTCTATTATGACACTCACACCTCATTCTGTACGGAGGAGAATAATCCCGTATCCCGGAAAGACTCCCTGCTCAAAATTCTCCTCCCCCATGCGGCACCGGACATTTTAAGCGTTAATGAGCTGAATCCCCGCCCATCTTCTCACAGACGTATTCTGGATATACTGAACACCCACCATCACCGATACAAAAACGCCGCCCCCACGGGGGAACATATTGGAAACGGATTATTCTATAATTCAGAAAAATTTACCCGTATTCATCAGGATACCATCCCCACCACTCCACGCATCACCGATGTATACACCCTGGAATACAACGCGTCATCCCGCGATCCGGTTCGTCTGATATGCGTGGTGACCCATCTCAAGGCCGGAAGCAGTGCAGCCGATGAAGCCCTGCGATCTGATGCTGCGGCTCTGATTATGAACTATCTTCGTGACCATTTTACCAGACAGGACAAAATTCTTCTTATGGGAGATTTCAATACCTATTCCGCCACAGACAGAGGCTATAAAATTTTTACGGAAGAACTACCCGGACTGCGGTTTATCGACCCCCTACAGAGCCCGGGAGACTGGAGTGGTAATCCCGATTTTGCCCCTATACATACCCAGTCCCCCCGTCTGCGGGGACCCTGCTTTGCCGGCGGCGGCCTTGACGATCGATTTGATTTTATTCTTGCCTCAACAAAAATCCTGGATTCAGAACGCTTTCGCCTTTCCCCTTCTACATACACCGCCATGGGACAGGACGGCAGGCGTCTGAATAAATCCCTTGTGGATCCACCCAATAATAGTGCGCCCGATTCAATTATCCAGGCCCTGTACGGTATATCAGACCATCTGCCCGTCACCGCACAGATTATTGCCCGGCCGGAAACCGCGTGCATAAGTGAGAGTCAAAACAGTACGGACTCCGTTCTGTTTGAATATGCGTCAGGAACACTTGTACCCCTTCGACATGGATTCAGTAACACCACCCTCACCGCTGAAATAACAACTCTGCAGGGCAGGCACGTATTTTCTGCCGACCTCATTCCCCCCGATTATTCCATCACCGTACCACGCAAAGTTGGTCCGGGAACATACATTCTCAGAGTACGGGACAGGCAAACACGCCATACCCTGATGATTGAGATTCCCTGAGTACCGGCATGCACCCCTGTCCCTCTGCTCAAAAATGCTGTTCCTGCAGTACCGGGAAAAAAGGCGCTCACTGAACCGGTGGTCAGGATATTATTTTTTGTTTAAAAAGCCGGCGGGTTACGCGGGGTTTTGCTATTGGGTTTAAACATTCTTTGAGTGTGTAAGGAACACACAGTTTTATTCTTCAATCAGCGGTTAATAATTATCTGGGAAATTCTCAGATACATACTCCCATTACAAGCTCCCTTAAAAGCTTCAGACAAACCGCGTGATTGTGCAGAATACTGTGTGTACCATAGATTTCCACCGGCCCCGCAGAACCGGTGGAAATTTTCTACATAATAAACAGCATCTCCCGGTATTTGGGCAGAGGCCACAGGCTGTCATCAACGCATCCCTCAAGGGTGTCAACAACCTCCCTGACCTCATCCATGGCTGAGATAATCTGTCCGGAATCCCCCGTATCCACAGCATCGGAAAGTGCATCATTTGCCGTGGAGAGGGAATCAACAAGACCACCCAGCTCTTCCAGGGATTTTTTTATCGCCGTACTGCCCACCCGGCTTACTGCCGCCACAGATTCAAGAGCGGAGGCATACACCCGTATCTGACCTATGGCCGCAGGCATTATTTTGGTACGCGAAATTTCCAGAGCAACCTTGCCTTCAATATCGATGGTATGGGCATACTCTTCTGAAAACACCTCATGGCGTGATTCAACCTCACGCTTATTCAGCACATTATACATACCGAAAAGGGCAATATTTTTCTCAGAAAGCAGATAGGGCAGGGCCTCGGGAGTACTTCTCAGATTTAAAAGCCCCCGTTTTTCTGCTTCTTTTACCCACTCGGCTGAATAATTATCCCCGTTGAAGATAATCCGCTTATGGTATTTGATGGTATCCGCAAGTACCTTCTGCAGACCCGCTTCAAAATTGTTCGGATCAATGGACTCCATACGGGTGGCCAGTTCATCAAGGGATTCAGCCACAATGGTGTTGAGGACAATATTTGCCCCGGCACATGAATGAGATGATCCCACGGCGCGGAATTCAAATTTGTTTCCCGTAAAGGCAAAGGGGGAGGTTCGGTTTCTGTCCGTAGCATCCATGGGAAGGCGGGGAAGAATCTCCGCACCAATGTTCATCACTCCCCCGCTTTTGGTGGAGGAGAGATCCTCGCGCTCCAGCTGTTCAATAACATCTGTCAGCTGCGTTCCCAGAAACATGGAGATAATGGCCGGTGGCGCTTCATTTGCGCCAAGGCGATGATCATTTCCCGCAGATCCCACGGCAATGCGCAGAAGATCGGCGTGCTTGTCCACGGCCTGAATAATGGCACACAGGAAGGTAAGAAACTGAACATTTTTATGGGCATCCTTTCCCGGCTCAAGGAGATTCTCCCCTTTATAGGAAAGGGACCAATTATTATGCTTTCCCGAACCGTTTACTCCGGCAAAGGGCTTTTCGTTTAAGAGACAGACAAAACCGTGACGATCGCTGACGGTACGCAGGGTTTCCATGACAAGCATATTGTGATCCACGGCAACATTGGCTTCCTCAAACTGAGCCGCCAGCTCAAACTGGGCGGGAGCCACTTCATTATGCCGGGTTTTAGCGGGTATTCCCAGTCTCCAGAGCTCCTGGTCCAGCTCGGACATAAAATCAATCACCCGGGTTTTGATGGAACCGAAATAATGATCATCCATCTGCTGATTCTTTGCGGACAGACGACCGAAAAGCGTCCGTCCGGTCTGAACAAGATCTTCCCGCCCGTAATAAAACCGTTTATCCACAAGAAAATATTCCTGCTCAGCACCAAGGGTGGTGCGCACCACATCATCAGCTCCCACTTCCCGGAAAAATGAAAGCACCCGTTTGGCTTTTTCAGAAACTGCTTCCATGGAACGCAGCAGCGGAGTTTTCTTATCCAGTGCCTCTCCGGTATAGGAGCAGAATGCCGTGGGAATACAGAGGGTTGCCCCCCGGCTGTTTCGACTGATAAAGGCGGGGCTGGTGGGATCCCAGGCAGTATAGCCGCGGGCCTCGAAGGTTTCACGGATTCCGCCGGAGGGAAAACTGGACGCATCGGGTTCACCCTGAACCAGATTTTTTCCGGAAAAATTCATCAGCACGCCACCCGAGTCGTCGGGCTCAATAAAGGAATCATGTTTTTCTGCCGTGGCACCGGTCAGGGGCTGAAACCAATGGGTAAAATGGGTTGCTCCCCGGCTGACCGCCCAGTTTTTCATGGCCGTGGCCACCTCATCGGTAATCGCCGGATCCAGTGGCGCACCGTCACGTATGGTACGGCTCAGGGACCGTACCACCTCTTTTGAAAGAACACGCTTCATTGTTTTGAGATTAAATACATCCGTTCCATACTCATCGGTAATGGAAAAATCATGACAGGACAATTCACTCTCTGAATTTGTCGCTGCTATGGCGGTAACTGCAGTACTCCGCATTGTCATACATGCTCCTTTGGAAGGGTTTTTACTGTTTGGCACAGAGAAAGCAAACTCTGTGCCAGTCAGGATCAGGCCACCCGGGCACTGCCGCCTCAGACAATTGATACAAAAATGTACTTTTTAAATATTTTGATACAGAATTGTATCACATTCTTCCGGAACGAAACTTTTTAAAATCAATGGCGTATTTTGAAACCTTATACTGAATAACCCGTTTTGTTGTGTGCAGAATCCGTGCCGCTTCAGCCTGGTTGCCCCGTGCATCCTTCAGGGCATCAATTATTAATTCCTTTTCATAGACGGCGATTTTTTCAGCCAGTCCGGGCTGGGCTCCCAGGGAGTCAGTGTCCTCTTTCATCTGCAGGGTGGGCGGCAGGTCGTGGCCGTCAATCACCGCAGTGAGCGAGACAATAACGGAACGTTCCATAACATTTTCCAGCTCCCGCACATTCCCCGGCCAGTGATAGGCCGAAAGCATTTCTATGGCGGGAGTACTCAGCCGGCTGATGTTTTTATTATGCCGCCGTGCGTATTTTTCCGTAAAATAATCAGCCAAAAGAAGAATATCCGCTCCCCGATCCCGCAGGGGAGGAATAAATAGAGACATCACATTGATACGGTAATAGAGATCTTCACGAAACGTACCGTCCCGTACAGCCTCTTCGAGGTTTTTATTGGTGGCGCAGATCAATCGGACATTAATTTTTTTCGGCCGCGGAGACCCCACGGTATACATCTCTTTTTCCTGGATAACCCGCAGAAGCCGACTTTGGGCACTGCTGCTCATATCACCGATCTCGTCAAGGAAAAGAGTTCCTCCTTCAGCCTCCTCAAAAAAACCGTTGCGCGCCGCAGCGGCTCCCGTAAAGGCCCCCTTGGTATGGCCGAACAGCTCACTTTCAAGGAGGGATTCGGGAATGGCTGCGCAATTGACCGCCACAAATTTCTTATTTCGGCGCGCACTTTTTTCATGAACCGTCCGGGCAACCAGCTCCTTGCCCGTCCCTGTTTCACCGCGTATCAGCACCAGTGTATCCAAAGGGGCCACCTGGGCAATCTGCGTGTACAGACCGCGCATGGCGCTGCTGTTTCCGATAATCCGATCTGATTTGCCCGTATCCTCCAGCTCCGAAAGATGCTCCTTGAGCTGCCGGTTCTCCCGCTCCAACGCCGCAAGTTCTTCCTTTTGACGCTGGCGGGCATGCACCACCCGCCCGATAAGATCCGCCACGGCTTCAAGGAAAACCAGATCGCTGCGTAAGAGAGATTCATCCTCCACTGCAGGGCGATCACAGGAGAGGGTGCCGATATTTTTCCCCTGGGAGGTGATGGGCACGCAGAGAAAGGAGAGATTTTCCAGTGATACAGAACGGCGCGCCCCGGTTTTATCCAAAAAAGAGGGCTCTTCGGAGATGCGGGGAACCAACGCGGGAACCCCCGTTTCCACAACCTTTCCCAAAACCCCTTCCCCCACACTGTACCATCCTTTTTTTATTTCCTCCGGCGAAAGACCGCGGCTGATGTCAATGGCCAGCTCCCGACCCGATGGTTTTAATATTGCGATGGTACCACGTTCAAGGCCCGCCTCCTGTTCGAGAATGGCGATGACCCCGTCAAGCATAGGTGAAAGGGCATTACCGGAACTCAGCTCCCGGGAGATAGAGAAAAGTATCTGAAGCTGATCGGCAGAGAATTTCCGTGCAGCCATTCTACCGCCCCGCCAGTTCCCGCAGGACCGCATGGAGAATCCCGCCCTGGGCAAAATACTGTCGCTCCTGTTCCGTATCAATACGGGCTGTGAGATCACAGGTGCGGATCTCTCCT
>JBNJEI010000074.1:0-8808 GCA_051745755.1 Fibrobacterota bacterium | reverse complement strand
GGTACGGGGGTTATGCATCGGTATGCTGATTCCCGGGTGTTTAAGGGTGTTGACGATTTTAAAAAGCTGGCTCAAACCCAGCAGGAGATAGTGCAGGCAGCATCGGAGGCTGTAGCCCCGGGCGGTGCTTTGGTATACTCCACCTGCTCCATAGAAACAGAGGAAAATCAGGATGTGGTGGAAGCCTTTTTAGGACGCAATCCCCACTTTACCCTCGATCCTGCACAAAGGTATGTTGATTCCCAATACTGTACTCTTCGGGGATATCTGTGTATTACCCCCTATGGACACGATATGGATGGAATGTTCGGAGCACGGCTTATCAGAAAAGGTTAGCTCCATGGTTTTGGTGACAGGAATAGTCGGCTTTGACGATACCCCATTCAGCTCTGTATGTTGCTCCCGGATGTATGACGGGAATTAAACGGTCTTTGGGTAGCCGTCTGGAGGGATATGGTGAGCACCAAGGTTTTTTCGTATGTATATTTATACGCGGTGCTGATGGGGGGCAGAGTATAAGACAGGTTACCCTTCTGTCTTCCCGGTCGGGAGTATGGCCGGTTTGGGAGGAATGATGCTGTCGCCACAGCGCTGCGGATAACGTCTTTTGTCTGTATTTTCCCGGAGCTGCAGAAAAAAGGAGGCCGGGCTGTGAAGGAAGTGGATGAATATTATATAAAAGTCGGTTTCAGCCGTGATGCAAAAGATATATTTAATGAGATAGAACAGGTTTCGGCACGCTATATCCGAAGCGGATGGTTCCTGGATGATGCGGTTATTGATAATTCCCTGAATTATATAACCCTTTTTTTTCAAAGACATGTTTCTGTTGAAGACGAAGGAGGTCAGAGTGAAATACGAGATTGAAGAACGCGGTGAGTATCTGATTATACATATTGTCGGCGATATGACTCGGAAAGCGCACCTGGAAATACTTGATGAAGCTATAACCGATCATATTGATGCGGGACATCACCGGTTTGTGTATAATCTTGAAAAAGTGGAAAAGATAGATCTGGACGGAATAGATCTGCTCATCAGCTGCCTCACGGATGTTACCGAACATGGCGGCGGTGTATATATTGTAGCTGAAGACAATGAAGTTTTGCACCTTCTGAAAGCTCACAGTCTTGATAAGCTCATTACAATCTACGAAGATGATGAGTCATTTGCAGAAGAACACGGAATCTCATCCCTTGAGTAAATCCGGCATACTGCTGTGGATTAGTACGGCTGTCCTGCTTTCTGCATGTGCCCCCTCTGCTGCGCTGACTATGGCAGACGGAGAAACCCTTGATGCCGACCGCCTGATGACAGAAAAACGCATTTTTCCTGTGACGGCATTTACTCCCAAACTGCATGTCCTGACTGATGTCGGTACTATGAGTTTGAGTCTGAGGGATATAGATCGAATTGAGTTTACAGATGGTGAATATGTGAATCGAAAGGGACGAACCTGGCAAAAAGCCTCCCTGAGCCGAAGCACTGATGACGGCGTTCAAAGCATACCGGTGTACATAGCAATTGATGAGATGTTTTTTGCCCGGGGAGAGTTTGGAGGACACGCCGTACGCCTGCATACACTGCAATCGATTGATCTGAATCCTGAAGATACAGAATTGGTGGTCGATAATGAAGAAGAAACGCCTGAAGATTAAACATCCCCTTCTTATTCTTCCCCTGGGAGTACTCTTTTTCTCCGTTGTACTTGCTGTGCTGATATATTTCTGGCGCCATTCTGATTATACTATACGCGGATTCTTTCGCGATGACAGTATTGAGGAACTCTATGAGCGTGGAAAACCTGAGCGTGCCCTCAAAAAACTTGCAGAGCTTCCTCCACAGGAGCAGGGAACGGCTCAAAACCTTCTTTTGAAGGGAAAACTGGCCTATTTATATACCTGGAAACAACATGAAGAGTCTGAGTGGAAGGAGTATGCCCGGAATCCCGATGACTGGTTTACTTCCTCCGTGCTTCCCGAAGGTATATCCGCTCTGCAAAGTGCTGTCCGTGTGGAGGAGACTGCTCAGGAAGCTTTGCTGTATCTGGCGCTTATTTACATGGAAAAAGGGCAGTATTCTCAGGCGGCAGACTATTACCAAAGACTGTTACAGAAAAACCCCTCTCATCCACTGGGGCTTTTAAATTACGGTGTGTTTCTGTCGCGTCGGGAAAAATACGAGGATGCCGTTGAGATACTTGAACGCGGACGTGACCTGTATCCGGAAAATCTTAGCTTTTTGAAAAACCTCTTTTGGATCTATGCCTTTAAACTTGAAGACTATGACCGTGCGGTAGAGTATGGTGATACCTATGTAAAAATGGCCCGAAACCGTGATGGTATTTTTGATTTGCCCACGGTGGTTGCTGATTTACGGGATATTTTATCACGGTTCCCCGAATATGACAGTGATACACTGAATCTGCGCCAAAATGAACCACCGCGGTTTGAAGCCCGGGAATCTGCAAAGCGTATGAGAGAAGAGAGACGAAGGAAGGTGAAATGAAAATTGAAAAGAAACTGAATATCTTTAAAAAAAATATTGTGGAGGGCCGGGACATAAATGAAACGGTATATTGCCGGCTGATACTTCACAAGGTATCGCGAACCTATGCCCTGACAATCCGTTCCCTGGGGCAGCCCTTCCGTGAACCCGTGCTTATCGGCTATTTATTATGCAGAATCGCCGATACATACGAAGATTCCCCGCTTCTTACCCTGGACGAAAAGATCGCCGCTTTGGATAATTACAGGGCCTACTTTCGGAGTGTCACCCCTTCCGGGGAGCAGAAGAAGGACGTGTGTGATGCCCTGTATTCCATAACCCATGCAACGTTTTCACTTGCTGATAACGAGGAATTTCTTGCTACTTTTCCCGGTCCGGTATTGACACGCTATGAGACTTTGCCCGAGGATGTTCGTGAAATAATCTGCCAGACTGTAACAGAGATGGTGGCGGGGATGAAAAAGACAGTTATTCAACAGAATCATCGGGGGGAAGTGGGGACTGAAACAGAAAAAGAACTGGATCAGTACTGTTACTATGTTGCCGGAACGGTGGGAAATATGCTTACCTCACTCTTTGCCCATTATTCCCCCTGGATATCGACACAGGCATATGAAAATATACGCCCTTATAATGCGGATTTCGGTCGGGCTTTACAGTTGACCAATATTATAAAGGACGCCATGGGGGACTTACGTCGCGGTGTCAGTTTTATCCCCAAGGATCTTGCACGAAGGTATAATGTTTCTTTATATCATATGCACCAGAAAAAGAATCGTCAGCAGGGACATGAGGTGATGAAGAATCTCATTATGAAGGCCCTAAAAGATCTTAACCGGGCTATGGAATACTGTATACTGCTTCCCAAGGCAGAGCCGCGTATACGGATTTTCTGTATGATGCCCGTATTATTTGCCATAAAAACCCTGGAAGCAGCAGCTCAGAATGACGATTTGCTGAATCCCGACAAAAAAATCAAGATCTCACGGGATGAGGTAAAACGAACCATTCGTTTTCTTTTTTTGAATTGTCTCTGGGATTATCAGATTATCACGGAGTATCTGGACGTATTGTCTTCCATTGAAGCAATCCTGGGAATACAGATACCTCATAATTTTGTGTTTGAAAAAAACATCCCCGTAGTGCATCTCAAAAGCGACGAATAATGCCTGCACCTTTTCTGCATATCTATACGGGGAATGGAAAGGGAAAGACTTCCGCTGCACTTGGTGTTGCAGTGCGCTGTCTTGGTAGGGGAAAATCAGTGCTGATAGGGCATTTTCTCAAACATGAGCCCGCAGGGGAGGAGCTCTTTTTTTCCCATGTTCCCCAATCGCGCATCAGCTTTTATCGCTTTGGACTGAAATCCTTTATTTTCAGCCCCAGCTCTGAGGATCGGGAAGCCGCCCGGGTTGGGGTGAATATTCTGCACTCCCGTATCACCGGAAAAAACACCGTTAATCTGCTTATTCTCGATGAGATCAATACTGCCCTGCATATGAAGCTGCTGACCCTGGATGATATACTGCCCCTTGTGAGCGAAAATGGTCTTGAAGATGTTATCTGCACCGGCAGGAATGCCCCTGAAAAACTCTGTGAAAGAGCGGACGTTATTACGGAGATGCGGGAACGGGTACACTATTTTAATCGCGGTGTATGCGCACGAAAAGGGATTGACCTGTAAAAAAATACCTCCGCGTTAACGCAGAGGTATCTATCACATTTTTTTAACAGAATTTAATAAAAATATTTTGGTGATTTGAGCTCACCTTCAGAACAGGTATACACCAGTTTCTTCGGCTTTGAAGTGACGTTTTGAAAGGTCAGGTCAAATTCCTGCTGGCTTTGTACATCCAGGGTTCGTGAGGAAAATTTTGAATCCGTGGGTTTGAGTGTGTCGCCGTTTTCAAGATGCAGGGTAAAGAGATGGTCACGCAGTCTCAGCACTTTGTAGCCGTCTTCACTGTGAAAGATAAGCCCTTCCAGATCAAGAGTGCTGCCGCTTTTTTTCTGGTCTGTAATTGCCAAAAAGACTTTGCGGTAGTTTATTTGCCGATACATTGTTGTATCAAGACCGGAGCTTACAGGTTGGGGATAGACCCGTTGATAGGCCCGGTATGTATCAAGCATTTTGGGAGTGATCTTTGCGTTGAGCTCCTGTGCGGCTTCGTTGTCTTCATCTACATTGAGTACAATCTGAACATTGTAATCGGCGCGAAGCAGGGTTTCAATATCAACTTCGTCACCCTCTGTTGCCTGATCGTAAAGTGATTTTGCCTCAGAAAGCTTTTTGTCTGCATACTCTGTTTGAAGACTGGTGTAGCGATCTTTTACAACACTTTCATCGGCGGCAATTTCCATAGCTTTATTGAGTTGTTCAAAACAATGGGTGAGATTTCCCTTTTCGTAAAGAGTATCCGCATATTCAACAAGAAATTCGGCATAGTAATCTTTTACGTCATCTTCAATATAGTCTTCGTATACAAAATCTTCAACAGTGTTTCGCAGGGGGGGCATTATATTGTGCGTTATTCCCGCACTTTCCTTGAGGTTATGCAGGCGGATTACCGTTGCATAGGTGAATTTATTTATAAGTTTCGGGTCGGCGTCTTCCCAACCGGCATTTTTCAGTGCCTGCCGATAGCTTTCATAGGCATTTTTTTCCAGATGATGCTGCTGCGCAACTGTTTCAGCAGTTTTTGCTTTTTCAAGAAAGTCATCGCCCTTTCTTTCAAGTGAGCTGGTACACGAAAAAAGCAGGAGGGCTCCTACAAGAATGAGGGGAATAAACTTTTTCATAAGTAATCCTTTCCTAGACGATAATTAACTATTTTTACTACCGTTACTAATATACGTAAATATATACAAAAATATGCAAAAGATGTTCCATGAAGAAAAATAATCCGTATTATCGGGCTGTTACCATCGTTAAAACCCTTCAGAAGAATGGATATACCGCGTATTTTGCCGGCGGATATGTTCGGGATATGCTGCGCGGGAAAGATGAGTGCAGGGATATTGATATTGCAACATCGGCACGGCCCGGAGAGATTCAGGCGCTTTTTCCCCGGGTTCTTTCCGTGGGTGAAAGTTTTGGGGTGATGATAGTCGTGGTGGATGGTGTTCCCTTTGAAGTGGCAACCTTTCGGAGTGAAGAGAGCTACAGCAATGGGCGCCATCCCGATTCTGTTTCTTTTTCAGACCCCCGACGGGATGCCCGGCGGAGGGATTTTACCATTAACGGAATGTTCTTTGATCCCATTTCCCGGCAATTGTACGACTATGTTGGAGGTCAGGAAGATCTTGCAGCGGGAATTATCAAAACAATTGGAGACCCCTTCCAGCGTTTTGCGGAGGACTATCTGCGCATGCTTCGGGCTGTTCGTTTTGCGGCACGCTTTAATTTTACCATGGAACATGCAACATATATGGCATTGAAGAAAACGGCACATCATATACGGAATATTTCCGTGGAACGCATTTTTCAGGAGCTGGATAAAATGCTGACCGGCCCCCGGCCGGCCCGTGCCGTGGAAATGCTGTCAGAGACCAAGCTGCTGGGTGAAGTTCTGCCTGAGGTTGAGCGTATGAAAGGGGTTGAGCAGCCTCCGCAATTTCATCCCGAAGGAGATGTCTTTACCCATACTCTGCTGGTACTTTCCCATATCGGTCCCGATCCATCACCGGAGCTTGCCTGGGCGGCACTTTTGCATGATGTGGGTAAGCCGGAGACTCAGACATTTGAAGATCGCATTCGCTTCAATCGCCACAATGTGGTGGGGGCCCGAATTGCCCGGGATATTTTGCACCGCCTCAGGGCGCCGAAAAAATTTACAGCCCGCGTGGTTGAGATGGCTGCTCAGCATATGAGTTTTGTTAATGTTCGGGAGATGCGCACGGGAAAACTGAAGCGCTTTCTTGGTCGTGATACCATTGAAGATGAGCTGCTTCTGCATCGGGCTGATTGCCTGGCCAGCCACGGAAATACAGAAAATTACGACTTTCTGCGGGAAAAACTGCGTGATTTTAAAGAAGAGGAGCTGAAGCCGGATCCGCTTATCACGGGTAAAGATTTAATACAGTTGGGATATTCTCCTTCGCCCCGCTTTGGAGAGATTCTTGATGCCGTCTATGATATGCAGCTTGAAGAGAAAATAGCCGATTATGAACAGGCGGTGGAATGGGTACAGAAAGAGTTTAAATGATAGATGTGTATTTACGGGACAATAAAAAATACATAAACTATTTTTGCAATAGATATGAGGAGCTTGGAAAATTCAGCAGGAGAATGTATGGCGGTTATTGATATACTTGCAAAGATAATCGGAACAAAGCAGGACAAGGATCTGAAAAAACTGCGTCCGATTCTTAATACGGTTAATTCAGCCTGGAAGGATGTGATCCCCCTTTCCGACGAGGAGCTCCGAAAGAAAACCCCTGAATTCCGTCAGCGTCTGAGAGCAGGAGAGACACTGGATGATATTCTTCCTGAGGCCTTTGCGGTTGTACGGGAAGCAACGCATCGAATACTGGGCAACGGCGTTGTGTTTGAGAATGATGCGGGAGAAGAGGTCCGCTTTATGGCACACTTTGATGTGCAGGTGCTTGCCGCAATAGTTCTCCACCAGGGCAAAATTGCAGAGATGAAAACCGGTGAAGGGAAAACCCAGGTGGCTCCCATGGCGGCATATCTCAATGCACTTCCTGAAGAAAAAACAGTCCATATTGTCACGGTGAATGATTATCTTGCCAGACGTGACAGTGAATGGATGGGACAGATTTTTGGTTTTCTCGGTTTAAGCGTCGGATGTATTGATAAGACATCTCCGGGGAGCAGGGAGCGCAGAGAGGCCTATGGCTGTGACATTGTATACGGGACAAATAATGAATTCGGATTTGATTATCTTCGGGATAATATGGCTGTATCAAAAGAAGCGCTTGTTCAGGGGGATCTGAACTTTGCCATTATCGATGAAGTTGATAATATTCTGATTGATGAAGCACGAACTCCTCTGATTATCTCCGGGCCCAGCAATAAGGATAATAAAGAATATGTGCAGCTTGAGCCCCTGGTTCAAAAGCTTATTTCAGCCCAAAAACGATTGGCAAAGGATATCTTTGCAGAGGTTGAGAAATATATTACGGAAGGAAATTACAGCTATAAATTCGGCGAGTTGATGCTCACCCTCAAACGGGCAGTACCCAAGGATTCCCGTTTTCTTGAGCTGACAAAGGATAAGGAAATTGATAAGGCGATGAAGTCTGTTGAGGCGGATTATCTGCGTGAGAAGAAACTCCACCTTATCAATGAAAATCTTTATTATGCCATTGATGAATCCGGCAACTCCGCAGAAATGACCGATAAGGGCCGGGAACTGGTAAGCGGAAAGGAATCCAACTTTTTTGTCCTTCCAGATTTATCGGTAATTATCGGCGACATAAATAACGATTCATCGCGGACAGCTGAGGAAAAAAACCTTGCCCGTGAGACCGCTCATCAGGAGTATACCGCTCAGGCTGAAAAAATTCACTGTATAAGCCAGCTTCTCCGTGCCCATGCTATGTTTGAGAAGGATGTGGATTATGTGGTTCGCGAGGGGAAGGTGGAGATTGTGGATCAGTTTACCGGGCGGATAATGTCCGGCCGCCGCTATTCTGACGGTCTTCACCAAGCGCTTGAGGCGAAGGAAAAGGTCCAGGTTGCCGGTGAATCCCAGACCCTGGCAAATATTACCTTTCAGAATTTTTTTAAGATGTATGATAAGGTGTCGGGCATGACCGGTACGGCCGTAACCGAAGCCAAGGAATTTATTGATATTTATGAGCTTGATGTTGTGCAGGTTCCAACCAATAAGCCGATTATACGTAAAGATTATGATGATGAAATCTACAAAACCCCGCGGGAGAAATTCAACGCTGTGGTCGCCGAAATTTCCCGTGCTGTTGAAGCGGGCAGGCCCACTCTTGTGGGTACCATATCAATTGAAAAATCAGAGTATCTGGGCACTCTCCTGAAAAAGGAGGGTATAAAACATGAAGTACTTAACGCAAAAAACCATGCCCGGGAAGCCTCAATAATTGCTCAGGCGGGAAGTAAAGGGGCGGTTACCATTGCAACAAATATGGCCGGCCGCGGTACGGATATAAAGCTCGGGGGTAATTTTGAGGAGCTTGCCCGGGATAAGCTGCGTATGGACGGAGAGGATCCCGATGCTTTCTCAGAAGAGGATATGAAACGCCGGTATCCCGATCTTTTCAGACAGGTTCAAGAGGAAAAAAAAGAGGTACTTGCTGCCGGGG
>JBNJEI010000073.1:0-8898 GCA_051745755.1 Fibrobacterota bacterium | reverse complement strand
TTTACTCCTACTGAACATGATCCTGAGAGAATCAGAAAATATGACAAAGAACGGAAGCAGCGATTTGAAAGATATCAACGTGAAGAGGGAGAGTAAGGGGTTTTTATGACACCAACAAAAGCACTGCTCGTTTTTTTAATTATGACTGTTACTGTCTTGGCAGAACAGATCTCCCCCACCACGGAGCGGTTGGTGGAGTATAGTAAATACTTCCAAGAAAACCAAAAGAGGAGCTGCTAGTATCGTGCTGTTCCTTCCTACTCTACATAAAAACGGTATTTGAGTAGTTCATATGGTGGATTCGACAGTGAACCATCGGAACATCTCCGGTCTCTGAGCCCTGAAGGGGGTGAAGAGTAGCGAAAAAGCAGTGTATAGCCGAGGGAGGCTTCGACAATAAGCCACCGATATACCTCCCTTAGATACACAGACGCGTTTCTTCTGCGTCATATCAAAAAACAACAATTTCCGGTGTAATTTGTTGTATATTTACACTATAGCAGTATAACACAGAAATAAAGGGACACACATGCTCTCCTTTTCTTATACTTCGGGGTTTCTAACCAGTGATTCTCCCACTGACCTCATAGATCATCGCCTGTCGGAGACCCTTGAAGTATCTCATTTTTCCCAGGCCGAAGTGGTCCCGCTCTCTTTTGTAAAAGATCACCTGCTCTCCCTGGTCAAAAACCCCTTTGATACAGACCTTCTGCACACTCTGGAAATGAAAACAAATGCGGTGATAACCCCCGTAACAACCTCCGAAGAAGCCTTTGAGGCTGCAAAGGAAATCGTCTTTGAACGGGGGAAGGTTCTCAACAGCTCCGCAGACCACCTTTCCCGGGAACTCACGGAAACCTTTGGTACGCAATATGTTTCTGAATCCCTGGAAGAACAATGTGCCTCTGAACCAATTGTAAAACTGACAAAACTGATTATTGACGAGGCAGTTGACCTCAATGCCTCGGATATTCACATTGAACCAACGGAAGAGACCGGTGTGGTTCGCTTTCGCATTGACGGTATGCTGCGGCGCCATATGGATCTGGCTCAGCACGTTATTACACCGCTCACCTCCCGGGTAAAAATAATGGCCCATCTGGATATAGCGGAAAAACGCAAGCCCCAGGACGGTCAGATCCGTTATTTTCACCGCAACAGCACCTACGACCTGCGGGTATCAGTTCTTCCCACAAACCTTGGCGAAAAAACCGTTATCCGACTGTTACGGCAGGACTACTCCTTCCTTTCCCTGGAAGGCCTGCATATGCCGGAAACCATACTGAAGAATTTTCAGAAGATTATTCATAAGCCCCAGGGAATATTTCTTGTCACGGGTCCCACGGGAAGCGGAAAGACCTCCACCCTTTTTTCTGCACTCAATGAAATAAAGGGAAAGGAAATAAATATTACCACCATAGAAAACCCCATTGAGTACCGAATTTCCGGAATAAACCAGGTGCAGGTGCATGACAGGGCGGGAATAACCTTTGCCGGAACGCTTCGCTCCATTCTCAGGCAGGATCCCGATGTGATTCTCATAGGTGAAACCCGCGACCGGGAGACTGCGGAAATAGCCCTTCAGGCAGCCCAGACGGGGCATCTGGTATTTACCACCCTCCACACCAATGACGCTCTTTCCGCATTAACACGTCTTCGCGCCCTGGGTGTCCCCCCCTATCTTATCGCCTCGTCATTATTGGGAGCCATGGCCCAGCGTCTGGTTCGCCGGCTCTGTCCGCACTGTGCCATAAAGAAACCCGTAGACTCCATTCAAAAAGAACACTGGCAAAGCATCGCCGGCCCTCTGCCTTTTACTCATTCCTATTTTCCTGCAGGGTGCCCTGAATGTCGGGAAAAGGGCTATCTGGGGCGGACGGCGGTTTTTGAGATGATTCTCCCCGACGATACTCTCCGCCAGCATATCGCCCGGGAAAACAGCGAGCAGGAAATGCGAAACCATCTCAACAGTGGAAAAACCCGATATATGATTCACCACGGCATAGAACTTATCACACAGGGCATTACCACCATGGATGAAGTATTGCGGGTGATCACCGTGGGGGACAGCACGTGATGAAATTTATCAGTACCGCCGCATTTTCCAGTATGAGGAGCAGATTGTGAAACAGTTCTTTTTTATTCTTTGTATCATTGGCATATTCTGTACCCTTTTGGGTGAAGAAACTGATACAGCACGGTTTTCAATTGATGTAAAAGATATGGATGTACGCGATGCCATTCGTATGATTTCCAAGGGATACGATCTGAACATTGCCCTGGAACGTGAAGTGCAGGGAAGTATTACCATGCATCTCTCAGATATACCTGCCCGGGAAGGCCTGAAAACAATAACCGATTCCTACGGCTGGACACTTACAAAAGAGGAAAATGTCTATCGCATCGGTCTTCCCCGCGATGTAACAAGCGGACAGATATCCATGGCAGATGGGAAAATAACCGCTAATATTCAGGGAATGGATGTAGAGGAGTGTATTGAGGAATTCAGCCGTATTACGCGGGTTTCAATTGTTCCCGATCGAGATCTGTCCGGTACTGTTTCGGCAAAACTCTACGATATTCCCGTCCGCCAGGCCTTGGAAAGTATCTTTGAAGGCAACGGATTTTCCGTTGATTTCTTCGGGGATGTATACCGGATAACCTCCGCTGAAGAAGGAGCACGACCGTCAGGAAGAGGAGGATCGCAGGCAGGGAAATTTCATGTACGCGTAGAAGACAGAAATCTGACCATGGACGTGGTAAATGCCGAATTGAAAGCTGTCATAGAGCGCATTGCCGTCGAATCGGATATTGAAATGGTTATTTATGGAAATCTGGGGGAAATGGTCAATGCAAAACTCAATTCCATCCCCCTGGCTGAAGGCCTGGCGCTTATTCTTGGCGGGACCCGCTATACCTTCGTTGAAAAGGACGGGATTATCCTTATCGGGGACAGAAACACCGCATCCCCCTCGGGACAGACTCTCACCACCACTCACCTTGTGCACCTGCGGCATATTAAGGCCGACCAAATACCTTCACTGCTCCCCCACAATATTCCATCTCAGAATATTCAGGTGGTAAAGGAACAGAATGCCTTGCTTATTACGGGAACTTCAGAGGACATTGTCACCACCCGCAGGTTTCTCAGTTCCATTGATATTCCCACCGCTCAGGTTGCCATTAAGGTTTTTGTGGTTGAGTACAGCAGGGATCTCGGTGAAGATTTCGGATTCAGTCTTTCAGGAAGCTCTTCGGGTGAACCTCAGGACAATTCCTTTTCCTATCCGGATATGGAAATAAATCTTGGAGGAGAACGGGCGCAGAATATCATTGCCAAAACCTTCAGCGGTGCTGATTTTGTCACCAACCTTCCCGATAATTTCAATGCCTCCTTACGTCTGCTTGAAACACATAAACGCGCAAAGGTTCTGGCAGAACCGTCCCTGACGGTTCTCAACGGACATACAGCAAACATCGATGTGGGACGTACCAGTTATTATAAAATAACCGGCGGTACCAGTGAAAACCCCACGCACAATTTCCGCCCCATAAACTCGGGAATAAAAGTTGCCATAACCCCCTGGATAAGTGAAGGCGGACAGATAACCATGGAGCTTTCCCCGGAAATATCCAATATGACCGGATTAAACTCCGAGGGATACCCCGACATATCACGAAGATCCATCAGCACCACTGTACGCATAGATAACAAAAAAACTCTTGTTCTGGGCGGTCTTTTGCGGGGCGAAGACCTTGAAGAAAACCGCAGCCTCCCCTGGATCGGACGGTTTCTGGGAAGAATTCCCATTATCGGAATTCTTTTTCAGTCGCGATACCGGATGGAAAACCAGAGTAACCTTGTCATCTATGTAACCCCCACAGTTATTGAAACAGGTGACTATGTATCCATTCCTTCGGAATTGGACCGGATAAACAAACAAAACAATACCGCCAACCCCGTCACCATTGACAGCCTGATAACCAGAGGGTACCGAAATGACACCACAGCTCCCATAGTTGATACACTGTCCACTGAACCCATGCTCAGGAATGAACCCATAGAAGACTCCATCCATTCTGAGGACTTTGAAGAAATTGCCCCCACCACCCCCGCTGACTCTGTGAAAGAATCTTCCGAACAATGAAATGGGGCATTGCATATCTTTCGGAGGGAATGTGGATTCGCAGCTGTCTGAAACAGAGCAGAGGAGGCTTTTTCATTCAGACACGGCAAAAAAACGGCATCCCCCTCTCTTTTCTGCAGAAATGGCTCGGCAGGTATCCCGTCACAGTTCCGGCCCATTTCATTCGTAATTCAACCGGGGATATTGCGGGGTATACTAAATATTGCGAAAACATCGGTGCATGGTATATTGACGAAGATGAGATAGGTATCCGCGAAACCACTCTTTATCCCAATTGCCGTGTAACAGTACCGGAAGCACAGGCCATTGTTTCAGCAGTTTTAACAGCGGGGGGACCCAAAACAGCCCTGTATATAACCCGCCTGCAAAACGGTATGGACGTTCTCTTTGTTTCACAGGGCTGCCTGCAGGGGATTATGCATCTCAGCCCCATGGAATACGCAGAACAATTTGACGTGCTCCTTTCACGCTGTATCGCCTGGTATACCCGCTGCGTTGATACCGAAAACATACCCCAAACATGTATTGCGGCAGGAGATCTTCCCCGAGAGATCCCCCATGCCCGGCATTTCTTTCCGGAAAACAGTGCCGGGGAAATCGGTGCCGCGGGAGCAGCCTGCTCATATCGAAAAAACGAAGCTGTCATACCTCTTGCTTCCGGAGCTCCCCTCCTTATGGGGCTGCGGAGACTGTCATTTACTCTAACGGCGGCTCTTCTTGTTTTTTCTCTCGCGGCCCTGGGATATATTCACAATCGTGCCCAGGTTCTCCATACCTCCGCAGCACACAGCTCTGCGAACTTTTCCCCGCAACATATTTCACGCATTGACAGCCTGCTTCATACCACCCATTCCCTTGCTCCGCGCATAGACCGCCTGTCCGAATTTTTCCCCTGGAGCCCCGTCCTTATTGCCATGGGAAAAGCCGGCACAAACCATGCACTGCGTTTACAGGGTGCTGCATTCACTACCTCACAGGAAGAAAAATCTCTTCTCTGCCGGGGAGAAGCTCCCGCAGAAAAAAACGTGCAGGATTTTGCCGAAGAACTCTCTGCATCTCCCCTTTTCAGCCGTGTACAGATCAAAGATCTTTCCATGGAAAATACCACCTGGCGGTTTTCTCTTTCCGCCACACTGTCCGATAGAAGGTATACCGGCACTGCTACAGTACAGGAGGAACAATGACCTGTACTGCACACCGAAAAGAGCAGAACCGGCGTATTGAACTGTTCGCTGATTTTTTCCGGAACAGGAGGAACCATGGCCTTTGATCAGCTTCGCCGGATATTTATACGGGAGATCCCCTTTTATATCCCTCCTGCGGCAGCACTGTTTTGTGCCTTTGCCCTGGGTAGCCGCTGGATTATGCCCCGGTATCATGAGATAGAGCAAACAGAATATCTTCGCCAACAGCATCACCGTGAAGAAATAAAACAGGATTCCCTCGCACAAAAACTCTCCGTCCTCCTTTCCGAAATACATCTTCAGATTCCCGAAAACACCGATTCCCCAACCACCATCAACGAAGCGGCACAGCAGATCTCTCACAGCGCAAAAGACGCGGATATGCAATTGCTGCGCCGCGGTGTTTCCCAATCACAGCTTACCCTGGAACTGCAGGGCACCTATGGACAGCTCATAGACCTGCTTACCTCCCTTGAGCACCTGCCCTTTACCTATCAGGTCATGCGGGGAAATATCACCGCCCACCCCCGGCATATACGGGTTCGTCTTATGGTGGATGTCCACACGGGAGACAGCCATGGATAATCTGAGACACTGGCTTTTAATCCTTATTTTTGCGGGCCTGATATACCTTTCCGTTACCGAGGCACGGTATTTTTTTTCCCTGGTTGAAAAAGGCCCGGAAATTGCTCCGGATACGCACACCACTGCCCTGGAAGATGCCCTGAATGTGGTGGAAACGGGCATTATTCTTTCTGAAAACATATCTATGAAAGAAGAATACACAGCCGCCTCCCCCTTTGGGGAAAACCCCTCTCCGCCCCGCCGCAGAAGACGGCGAGTGCCCTCCTTTGAACGGACTCCTCTGAAACTTCAGGGGAATATGCAGGGCCGCCGGCCCATGGCGGTTGTACGCGATCCTTCGGGAAAAACCCATATTGTCACCGTGGATGATACACTTTTTTCCCGGCGTATAGTTTCCATACACGATGGATGTATCATCCTTCGCGACCCCGCAGGAACAGATACGCTTTTTGTTGATCATGAATAACCGGGGAAATGCCATGGCAATCGTAATGATACTCACCACGGCTGCCGCCGTTTTTATTACCGCCTTTGTTGCATCCATACAACCGGCCCCGCCGCCGCACGGACTTCGGGCTCTGGCAAATCTTCGTTCCGCCCTCTTATGTGCTGTTTTTGAGCCCGGGGAAGAGTTTGTTTTTGATGCCGGCTTTGAGCAGTTACAACATGAGAAAAAAAATATGAAAGAGGTCGATGTCGATACCCTGCCGGGAATTATAACACGGGGATACTCTGCAAAAGCTGCATCGGGACGCGCCCAAAGAACAGGCCGCGTTAGTATTGGAAGTACCCTTACTCCACATGACACCACGCTCATAGTGTTTTCTGATCAATCGTACAATTTTGCAACCCCCGTATCGGGGATAACCATTCAGGAGGATCCCGATAATCTTCCCGCCGACTTTCCCCTGCGTATGCGTGAAGAGGATTTTAAAACCGCTCACAGATTACTTCAGGATTTCTTCTCCGATTTTTCCCCAGACACGCCACAGCCCCTCACCCATATATCCCGTCAGGAAGACCTGCGTGAGATTCCCGACAGCACGCCCCTTTCAGGTTTTTTTATTGATGGCTACGGCCATACTGTTTCAGCCCGGGAGCGGGTGTTTTATATCGCCGGTGATCTTCAGGCTACCGGATCTGTTACCCTGGAGGGAGGAACCTTTTTTGTTCAGGGGGAAGTGCGCATCAACGACCGAATCAGCCTCAAAGACAGTAAAATTTACACCGCGGGACGCGTGTTTTTGGCTGATGAAAGCAGTTTTTCCGGCCTGTGCGTAGCCGGGGATAATGTGGAAATATTCCAAAACGCCCGCTTTGAAGACGGCATACTCCTGTCTCTGGCAGAGCCCGGGGAAAACACTGCTGTAACGCTTCATCTGCGTGATTATGCAGAAGCAGCAGGTACCCTTGCAGCCCGGGGCACACTGCAGACAGGACCGCATACTGTTTCACGGGGGGTAATTGCTGCTCTGCGGGTAGTTCATAATGGAACGCACCGGGGACTGATTGCCGCCCATACCCTGGGAGAAAAAACGGATGATTCTTCCCAGGAAGAGCCCCTTCCCATGGAGGGACGTATATATCCGCCGCAGACAACGCAGGAATATCTGCTCCCCTGGTTTATGGGGGTACCGAAGATTTTGCAGTGGGAGGAACAATGAACAACCGGGGAGTAACCCTTGTTGAGGCCCTTATTGCCATGGTGGTTCTGTCCATCATCTCTGCGGCATGTTTTTCATTTTTTCACCACGGCATTCACCGTTTTACCCGTTATGAAGAGCAGGAACGGGCCCAGTCTCTTGCCGCGTCCTATCTTGAAGAGGTAAAACTAAGCTACCTCCATCGGGAATACACCCCTGACCCACTCTACGAGCTTCACCGGGGGACCACGACACTGAAACTTCATATACACCGGGAAACCACCCTTTCAGGACTTCCCTACGGTTCGATATATATTGTACGAAACACAGACACCCTGCTTCATATCCGCACGGTGCTTATTTCTGAAGGAGAACGGCAGTGAACAGCCGGGGATTTACCCTCATGGAGCTTATGGTTGCCATTATTGTCTCCACCATAGTCGCAGCCGGGGCATTTTCTTTTTATACCACCAGTATTGCCGGGGTGTATAGTTTTTACCGCGGACCGCAATTGCTGCGTGAAAGAAACCGTGCGGTAACTGCCATGGCGCATCAATGCCGGCGTTCATGCCGTCTTGTATCGTGGAATTATGATACCCTGCGCATTCTTCTTCAGGGCGATACGCTCAGCCTTCCGCCTCACCCTGTGTTTTCTGATGATGCCGCAAAAAAAATATCCTTCCGATTTTCTGTTCAGGAATACGGCCGCTGGTACGGTGTTGATATTTTGGGAATTGTTTCTGTTAGTAAAACCACCACAGATACACTTATGCAACGGGTGGTACTCCCCCGCACTTCTCCATTACAGTAAATTTCTCCCGGTTATTTCTGCACTTTTGGTAGTTAATTCCCTGTATAAAAGAACACAGCATGAACAATAAATTATTGTTGGAAAGTAAAAGTTTACAAAACAGCCGGTTTTTTTGATATAACAGCTTAAAACAGGGGTTCACAAGCGAATACCCTTTGCTTTTTAACAAAAAAACCGTGGTAACGCAAATAAAACAATTTTCTATAACAACTTTTAACATTTTATGCTATATTATCAATAGCACGTTCGAACATGCACATTTTGACAGAAATCGTGGAGAATTCTCACGTATAGCCACTGTATTTTCTCCTTACAAAGAGGAGCGTTTCATGGAAAATTTAAAATCCATTATCAAAAATAGTACTATGATGCTGGTTTCAGCAGTCATTTTACTCACAGCATTCACCACACAGGCGGGAATGTACTCATCTCAAAGCCGAATGGGGGTGAGTGATTATAAACTTGACAAAGTGGAGGCAGATTTTCTGCCTCCACTTTATGGAGAAATATCATGAAAATAAAAAGAT
>JBNJEI010000072.1:0-8958 GCA_051745755.1 Fibrobacterota bacterium | reverse complement strand
CTTTGCCGGAATACTGGATCGTGCAGCGGGTGAAGACGTCGGTACCTACGCCATTACTCAGGGAGGTCTGATAATTGAGAATGATCAATCAGCGGATGTTACGGGTAATTACGAAATCACCTTTGTCAGTAATGATTTCACCATTACCCCCGCACCGCTTACGGTTACCGCCGAAGACAAGAGCAAAACTTACGACGGAGCAGCGTACAGTTCCTTTACGGTAACCTATACGGGGTTTGTAAATGCGGAAGACGAAACAGATCTTGGAGGCAGTCTTGATTTCAGCGGAGATGCTGCGGGAGCAGTTGATGTTGGTACCTATACCATAACCCCCGCAGGGCTGACCAGCGATAATTACGCCATTACCTTTGTCGATGGTACTCTTACCATCACCGAAGCATCCCTTGAGATTACTGCCGGGAATCAGACAAAGATCTATGGTGAATCAGATCCTGAACTAACCTGGGAGATTACATCCGGAGAGCTTGCTCCCGAAGATGAACTGACCGGCTCCCTCAGCCGTGAATCCGGAGAGGATGTTGGGACCTTGGAGATACAGCAGGGAAGCCTTACGGCGGGAGATAATTATCGTATCGATATGGTTGACGGAGTTTTAACCATTGTTCCCGCCACGCTTATTATTTCCGCAAACAATATGGAACGTGAACTGAAAGAGGATGATCCGGAGTTTACCGCCCGTTTCACGGGGTTTCAGTTTTCTGATGACCCTTCTGTTGTTCGCGGACTTTCCTTTGAACGTGAACCTGGTGACACCCTTGGGGAATATGTAATAACTCCCTATGGAGCTGAAGCGGATAATTATATAATCGAATATGAAACGGGAATACTTACGATTTATTCGGGCAATACTCCGCCGGTTCTGGTGAATGTTGAGGACGGCCTGACCGAAGAGGAACGCCCCCTTCGCCTTACTGAGGAATACTGGACCGGACACGATGAAGACGGTGATCCTCTGCAGCTTCTGGTTCGTACCGGTGAGAATTATACCTTTGAAAAAGAGACGGTGTATCCCGATGCAGGGTTTACGGGTATTCTTGACGTTCCTGTGGTGCTGTTTGACGGAACAGATACGTCTGATTCAAAAATAATTGAAGTAACCGTACGCCATGGCGGCAGCAATACGGCTCCGCGCCTGATACGAATGGATACCCTGGTGGTGGAAATGAACCGCGGTATATATATGGGGGCGTCCATGGAGTTGGCCGATGATGATGGCGACTCCGTGCATATACTTTCCCAGGCGGGGGACGAATATCGTGTTGCGGGCGATACGTTGTTTCCGGAAGCCGGTTTTACCGGTGTTTTTACGGTTCCCTTCCGCCTCACTGACAGAATAGATACCACACGCTACGACAGTTTGACTGTTCGAGTATTTGAAAGAATTGTGGATATTGATATCGGCCATGAAGATACGGTGAATGCACAGCAGTATCGTGTTGTCGCCGGGCCCAATCCACTTCCTCCTGGTGAGTCCAGTCTTACCATACGTGCTGAAAGAGGAAAGGCTGATGAGATATATGTCAGGATATTCACTTCCGTGGGAGATCTGATCTATACCGGCAGAAGTGCAGCCGAATATGATACAGAGGTGATTTCCCATGAGTGGCTTTTGGAAAATCATGATGCCCTTTCGGCAAACAGCTATCTTGCCATAGTTGATTTTTATAAACAGGGGCGTGTAATTGAACAGCGTCGCATTATGATCGGTATCAAGCGATAAGCGAGGGTAAAATGATACGTAAGATTATATATGGCGTAGCCGCAGGAATTATACTTGTCGGGTGCGCACATGAGTGGGATGATTATCCGCCGGAAATCAATGTTGTTTTAAAGGATATTGCCATCTACCAGGGAGACAGCCTTACCATATCAATGAAATTTGTTGATGCCGTAAGCCGACTCGGCCGTGAACTGCGTCTTGAAGTAGCCGGTCGGGGGGATAATTACACCAACCGGGGAATGACTATTATACCGGATCCTGATTTTTACGGTGAATTATTTGTTCCCCTGCGGGTTGATGACGGAAGGCAAACTTCCAAAAGAGATACCCTGAAAATCCGTGTAAAAAAAAGGGTGCAGCTTATTCCGCTTTCCACGGGCAATCTCTGGGTGTATCAAGATACGGGGAGCGGCTTTGAAGAACCCGATACATCGGAGCTTGAGGTAGAGGGGCTTGAGGAGACATCTTCTGAGTATGGGGATATGTACCGCCTGCGATGGAACAATCTTGATACGGAATTGTTTTTTGTCTATGCCAATGCCGATGAGGGAAGTGTGGTTACCCGGGCCTTTTCCGACGAAGATACCATGGATCTTGAAGATATGAGCAACGGTGGGTTTCGCTTTAAATATCCGGTGTATCCCGGTGATGAATGGCAGCATACCAAGCTTATCTACAGCGTGAGTGGCAATGAATTTCGCGAAGAAATACTCCCCATGACCTGTACCGATACCGCCGCCTATATCAGTGTTCCCGTGGGCAGTTTCCGCTGCAAGGTATTTACAGTTTTACATGAGGTTGAATTGAAAAACGGTTCGTTTGCCGACGAAAAAATTAATTATTACTATGCTCCGGGCATTGGCTATATTAAATATGAACGGTATATAAACGAGCGATTGGTTCGTAAAAAGGAATTAATTGAGTATTATGTGCAATAGGAAAATTTCAGCAGCGATATTTCTGGTTCTTTTTATTTGTCTCCTATACCCATTCAGGACTCATGCTGAAGGATCATTGGATAACAGAATGTCCGGAGGGGTGCAGGTGAGGCTTGCAGGTTTTGGCGGTGTTTTTAATTATCACCTGAACAGATATATTGCCTTTGAGCTTATTGCTGAAAGCCAGTGGCGCCAACAGTTTTTGGGAACCTCCCTGAAAGCATTGACATACCCCTTTCAGAAAGAAACCTCATTTCGGTTTCCTCTTATTGCTTCATGCGGATATCAGTATACACATCTTGATACCAGTATTAATACTGAGGTGTATGATATGGCAGTGAATATATTCCCCCTCCATGGTGGCGGCGGAGTGGAATACCATATGTCTGAATTTGACGGTTTTGTTCGCCTTGAAGGAGGGTACCAATACGGTATCAAGCGGGAAAGCCGCTCCGATCTTGGTGAAGATGAGGTTTTCAAAACAACAATCTATGCCCTGGATCCCCTGCGTATAGCCCTTGTTTTCCTTGCATTCTTCTGAAAAATGTAAGCGGGGTTTTTGTGAAGATTCTGGTTGTATTGTTTGTGTACGGTATCTGTCTTTACTCGTCTCCAGCCATTACAGGTTTTTTATTCAGCCCATGCTGGGATACGGAGCGGGGGGGGGGTGGAATACCGTAAATGAGGCTGTTTTTGGTTCGCAGAAAGCATATGATGCCTGGGTGCAAACCATGGCGGATATCGGTGCTGAAATGCTGATCTATCAGTGGAGCGCAACATTCATAGGGAGCAGAACTGGTGGGCCGATGTCTGGGACGGCCATGCCACAGCGGATTTTGCTTTTTTTGATATTGCTCCTCATATTATTGATACGATACCCACCCAAAGCTGGATTTCTCCGACAACCTGGCCCGGAAGCGACGTTGAGCCCCTTAAACGGGCTTTGGACGCATGTCAGAAGGCTGATGTGTCATTGTGGATTGGTCTGTATCTCAACGAAGATTATCAGAGTTATAGCTGGTGGGACGCCGTAGCAGATGCCGATATATCTTCTGCCGACAGTGATGCAGTTGCCTATCATATTCACAGAAGCTGTGCGCTGATTGACGAGCTGGGTGAAAAATTTGCTTCCCATCCTGCCTTTGCGGGGTTTTATTACAGTATCGAAGTAGCAAACAATGCCTTTATCCCTCAAAAGAATCATGCCTATCTTGCCCATATTATTGATACCGTAGCCCAGGCTGCCCATGCACAAAATTCCCGGTTGGTGATGTCGCCTTACTTCAACACAGATCTTGCAGGGCCAGAAGAATTCGGTGCCATGTGGGAAAATGTTCTGACCCATTCTGATCTTGATATCATAGCACTTCAGGATGGTGTTGGAGTGGAGCCGCTTACCCTCACAGAAAATACAGATCGTGTTTCCCCGTATTATGAAGCCGTAAGAAATGCTGCGTATATAACCAACACCTCATTTTGGGCAAATATTGAGGTTTTTACCAATCGCGGTAGCCGTGCAGACCCGCAGCTTATACCGGGAAATATGGATAAAATATCTCTGCAGCTTGAGCGGGCAGCCGCCTTTAGTGACACCATTATCAGCTTTTCCTTTCAGTATATGGATCCCAATCCCGGGCATACTTTTTCTGCGGGAAGTGTTCCTGACGATATTGACGGACCTGCAGCACGGCAAATGCTCTATGATTCATATCGTACATACCTCGATGAAGAGGTTTTTACTATTCGTCGGGATGCCTTCGCTTCTCGAGGACTGTTTCTACAGGATCCTCATACATTTCACGTGTTTTCTGAGCGCGGGGGGAGTGTGTGTGTTGTCACGGCACAGGGGCGTGAGATATTCCGACGGAAAATTGCACCGGGGAAATCTGTGTTTAGTATTTCCCGGGTGCTGAAATATCGTACGCGCGGTGTGTATTTTGCAGTATTCTCTCTGGATGGAAGGCGGGAACGGGTGAGAATACCCGTTTATTGAGCAGTCTGCAATACCAGATCAATAACCCTGTCCTGGTCTTTCCTGCCTAAGGATGGATAGAGAGGCAGAGAAAGGGCTTCATCATAATACTTTTCTGCCTCGGGGTACATTCCATGCCGAAAGCCCAGTTCCTTATAATAGGGCATCATATGCAGCGGTATATAGTGGATCTGACAGAGTATTCCCGCTCTGCGGAGCCGCATAAAAACCTCATCCCGATTTGCAACACGAATAATATAGAGGTGAAAGGCATGTCCTTCATGGTAATTGCTTTTCGGCACCGTGACCGGGCTGTCTGCAAAGGCGGAGTTGTACCGATGAGCGAGAGAGCGACGTTTTTTCAGATTTTTTCGGGCACGGTTCAGTTGGCTGTTTCCCAGGGCTGCCTGAATATCGCTCATGCGGTAATTATACCCCAATTCCTGCATTTCATAATACCAGGGGCCGTGATTTTCCTGCAGCACTGCAGGATCTTTGGTAATCCCGTGCGTTCTGAGAAGTTTTAGTTTCTCATATACGGATTTATCATTTGTTGTGATCATACCGCCTTCTCCGGCGGCAATATGTTTTACGGGATGAAAGGAAAATACTGCAGACTGGGTAAAACGGCAGCTGCCGCTTTTTTGAACCGTTTTCTGAGTGTCATAAAAATATGCCCCCGGAGCATGGCAGGCATCTTCAATGATTATAATATTTCTCGGTGAACAGATTTTTGCGATTTTTTCTGTGTTTACGGGATAGCCGGCAAGGGAGACCGGAAGCACGGCGGTGTAATTGTTTTTTCCTTCAGCAGCAATCCGCTCCTGTAATTTTTCCGTATCCATGCAGAGAGTGTGGGGATCAATGTCGACAAAATCAACACTGCCGCCACAGTACAGGGCAGAATTTGCCGTGGCGGCAAAAGTCAGAGGAGTGGTGAGAACAGAGCTTTTATCTGTGGTCCCCGCTGCACATTGTGCCAGATGAAGGGCTGCGGTTCCATTGCATACAGCCACGGCATAGGATGCCCCGATATAACGGGCAAAGGCTTTTTCAAAGGATTCAACTGCCGGTCCCTGGGTAAGAAAATCTGATTTGAGAACTTTTTTGACCGCACGGATATCTGGACCGGTTATATGGTGTCGGCCGTAGGGGATTTTTTTCATACGGAAAATCCTGGGTCAATATATGTTCGGATCTTCTCCCGTAGGGTTTCCACGGTCTCCCATGAGTCGTTTTCTCCGGAATTATAGCGAAATCCCTCTGTGACAAAGGCCCCGCCGTGATGGTGTACATACTCATCCCTGCTGATATTTATACGAACGGAGGGGAGTATGGCGTAGTAGGCTCCAAGATCAATGGTATGCAGGGAATCGGTTTCGGTTATCATCTCTTCATGAATCTTTTCGCCGGGCCGGATTCCGACAATCGCTGTTTTGCAGTCCGGTGCAACTGCCTGAGCAACATCGGTGATTCTGTAGGAGGGAATCTTTGGAACAAAGATTTCCCCTCCCAGATGGTTCTGCAGGGCAAATAATACCAGATCAACCCCTTCTTTCAGTGAAATATTAAAACGGGTCATATCCGTGTGCGTTATGGGAATAACTCCCTCTGTGCGTTTTTTGAGAAAGAATGGAACCACGGAGCCGCGGGAGCCCATGACATTTCCATACCGGACGACACTGAAACGAATGTCGCTTTTGCCCCGGATATTATTTGCGGCGGTGAATAATTTATCAGAGACGAGTTTTGTTGCTCCGTAGAGATTAATAGGGGCGCAGGCCTTATCCGTTGAGAGTGCAACCACATCTTTTACCCCGCATTGTATGGCACTGTCAATGACATTTTCCGCTCCTGTTACATTGGTAAGAATACATTCCCCGGGATTGTATTCCGCGGTGTCAACCTGCTTCATTGCAGCGGCATGAACAATAATGTCAATATCCTGGCAGGCGCGTTTAAGACGTCGGTCATCGCGAACATCACCGATAAAAAAACGCAATTGCGGGTAATCCTCACGGGGATACTGCTGTTTTAATTCAAATTGTTTCAGCTCATCCCGGGAGTATATAACAATCTTATTTACTCCTGAATATTTTTTCAGGATTGTTTTGAGAAGTTCTTTCCCAAAGGAGCCGGTTCCTCCGGTAATTAATATATTACGACCGTCAAACATATCGCCCCCTGATAATTTAGGATATAACTAATATACAGTCTGATACAGTATATCATATAAAAAAAATCCTGCATTTTTCATGCGTTTTTCCATGCCATATAAGGGCTGCAGTGAAAAAATATCAAAAACAAAAAATAATATTAAACATTTCCCCGTGTCTGCCGATATAAATATTGGGGAAGGATTACAGACGATGTAAATCCTAAGTTCAGTATCTGGTTTTCAAGGAGGAATTATGAGGATTAGTACCAACATTATGGCCATGAATGCCCATCGGCAGCTGGGCATAAATGCAGAAAGTGCGGAAACGTCTCTTGAGCGGTTGTCATCGGGATTTCGAATTAATCGAGCCGGAGACGATGCGGCGGGGCTTGCGATTTCAGAAAAAATGCGTGGACAGATTCGCGGTCTGCAGCAGGGGTCCAGAAATGCCATGGACGGAGTTTCACTCATACAAACAGCGGAAGGGGCTTTGAACGAGACCCACTCGGTTTTGCAGCGTATGCGTGAGCTGGCGGTTCAGGCGGCAAATGATACCAATGTGGATGATGACCGGGATTCTCTTCAGGCGGAAGTTGAGGAGTTGGTTGAGGAAATTACCCGTATTGCGGAAGAAACCGAGTTCAATACGCAGACACTTCTTACAGGCGGACTGACCGGGGTGGAATTTCAGGTTGGTGCAAACAGCGGGCAGGTTATTGATCTGGCTATTGCCGGCATGGATGCCACCAGTCTGAGCGTAAATGATGTGACAATTACGGTTAGTCAGGGCGTTGCTATTGAGGCTATTAATGATGCTATTCTGGCAGTCTCCTCAGAGCGATCCAATCTCGGTGCTATTCAGAATCGGCTGGAGCATACGGTTCGTAATGCAGACAATGCTGCGGAGAATGTTCAGGCAGCGGAATCACGAATCCGTGATGTTGATATGGCTCAGGAAATGACCGAGTATTCCAAGTACAATATTCTGCGCCAGGCGTCTCAATCCATGCTTGCTCAAGCAAATCAGGCTCCTCAGGGAGTTTTAGGGTTATTGATGTAGGTGCTCGTATATCTGCGGTATTTCAGTTATCGGTATACATGGCGTGATACTTAAATAAAAAATGCAGAATACAGCAGTACAGAAGTAAAACCCTGTAATTACAGTTCTTTTCAAGGAGGAATGTATGAGAATTAACAATAATATAATGGCTATGAATGCCCACAGGCAGCTGGGGATTAATCATGGCAAATCTGCGAGCTCACTGGAAAAACTTTCTTCGGGATACCGTATTAACCGGGCCGGAGATGATGCTGCGGGGCTTGCTATTTCAGAAAAAATGCGTGGACAGATTCGTGGTCTTCAGCAGGGCTCACGCAATTCCCAGGACGGAGTTTCACTCATACAAACAGCTGAAGGGGCGTTAAACGAGACCCATTCGGTTCTGCAGCGCATGCGTGAGCTGGCAGTTCAGGCGGCCAATGATACCAATGTTGATACAGATCTTGATGCCATAAAGGCAGAAGTTGAGGAGCTTACCGCGGAAATTGGCCGTATTGCCACGGAAACAGAGTTTAATACTCAGAATTTGCTTGACGGTAATGCCAGTGATCTTGGTTTTCAGGTCGGTGCTAACAGCGGTCAGATAATCAGTCTGAGTATTAATGATATGCAGGCGTCCGCCCTCGGTGTGAATGATATTGCAACCACTAATATTACGGTTAATCAATCCGTGGCTATCGCGAGTATTGATGCGGCAATTGTAACGGTATCGGAAGAACGGGCAGGGCTTGGTGCCATTCAGAATCGTCTTGAGCATACCATCCGCAATGCGGATAACTCCGCGGAGAATCTCCAGGCGGCGGAATCACGGATTCGTGATGTGGATATGGCACAGGAAATGACTGAGTATTCCAAGTACAATATTCTGCGTCAGGCATCTCAATCCATGCTTGCTCAGGCAAATCAGGCGCCGCAGGGGGTATTGCAGCTTCTGGAATAGTATATGCACACAGGTACAGTGAATAGGCTGATTCGTCACGGACGGGTCAGCTTTTTTTGTGTGCGCCCGGCAGGGCGCATTCACTTGGTGGTGAAAGTCCACTATACACCCGACAGGGGGAAGTATTAGCTGAGCGGCAAGGTTGTCAT
>JBNJEI010000071.1:0-9211 GCA_051745755.1 Fibrobacterota bacterium | reverse complement strand
AAATTACATTGACGGTAAAGTGATGATTGAAAACACGGAATATTCCAAAGCATTTCACAGCACACACTATTATCTTACCCCCATAACCGGGAATACACACTTAATAAAAAAGTGGCTGAAAAAGGATGACGTTCCCATAATAACCCAATAGCAGCCAGGGAATATAACAATCTCCTCCACACCACACACTCCTGCCCCGCTTTAACCGAAACAAACAGCAGCACAGGAAAAATTATTGCACGCCCGTTTGTATCGGGTATATATTTGTGGATGTGGAATTTTTCATGCCACAGGAACACCAGATACTGATATCTGCGTGAGGATACCACGCTGAAAGTTATAGTATTACTGGAAGTGCAGAAGGGTACATACCTTAGAAAGCAGGGATTAAAAAGATGAATTATTTCCAGGTTTTCAGCATTGTTTGGGGAGTAAGTATGATTGGTGTCAGGTCGCTGATACATATGATACCTGAAAAATGGAGCAATTTTGAGCTGAATACAGCGTATTCAGAAAAAAAACCCACGTGGATTTGGGCGATGAGCATCGTAGCAGTTTTTTTAGTTGCACTTACATGGTATAAAGAAGTTACCACAGACATAGAATTATCAATGATAGTAAGTGTTTTAGTGACTCTCACACTTATAAAAGTCTCCCAGATTATATTTAATTATAATAGATTCAGGCAATTTGTATACAAAGCATTAGTTGAAGACAGACGTATTATTACACAGATCAATATTGGAACAACCATTGTGGGGATTATATTACTATCGCTGGGAATTTTTGTGTATTAAAGAATATCGCATCTTCTGTTGTGTACCATCTCTCATGGGACATATTATTCGTCCATTCTGCTGAGTGACGGCGCATTCCCTGCAATCCGTTTCCATAAATCCCGGCGCCGGAAATTACCACTCTGGCACCTGTTATTGATCGGATACGAAAATGAGATTATTCACACGTATGTGACCAATGTGTATTTCAGAAAAGTAAACCAAAGGACGTTGAAACCGGTCGTTCAGAACCGAAAGTCTGGCATATACAGATACATCCCGCTGATTTATGTATATACTATTATCACTCCTGCTCCGGGACCCCGGGCATTTCGGACTATATTCCGCGGAGATGCCGTCGTGATGGTGTATGCCCACCAATAGCAAACAACAACTATCCATCAACGGAATCTTCACCTTTGACTTCCCGTACCATTATCCACATGAGTTGAGTAATATCCCGTAGGTTCATGTGCTCCGGCATCTTAAAGCCAAACCGATCATAGAAACGGACATTACCGTTTGATTCTGTTTCCAAATAGATGGAAAGGTTAGCCTCATCTGTCACATGTATCAGTTCGTTACGAAATTCCCCCATATACTTTTCCCTGATTTTTTGCTGCTACACCAATACTGTGTACATACGCCATAAGACCTGTTTCTCATGTGTCGTTCTCGTGCCGCATCAATCGGACCAAGGGCATGTACTACCCTGGTGCATTATTTGATACCCAGTCTAAAAAACGGAACAATGCTTCCACTTCTCATTATTTGCCAGAGAGTCATATCGGCATATTCATTGTGAGTAATGGCCATAATTCCTTCAATTTTTCTGAAGAAGCGTAGACACCTCCGTATGTGTGACAGAATGTAATCATAGCCTCAGCAATAAGGGTATAGTCGTGTACATTCTTTTCAGCATCCCCCAATAATGCTTCAAACAGCGGGTCCCTTTTAAATGCATCAGCTAAAACCAAGGTTGCGTGAGGAATTTCACTTATTTTAACCGAATAAAGATTTTTGATTTCACCCAAGGGAACACTGTTTGTTCTGCCGGTTCTCAGTCTACCCGCCAGACCATCAGCAAGTAGTAACACAGCAATTATTATATGTTATACCGGTGGTTAGTGCAAAATCTGCCCAGGGAGATACAAACCCAAACAAAGATGTCACTCCCCTTCCAAGCAGCGTACCGATACATACTGCAAACACTGTTTTGTGAATAAAAGAATAATTTCTCATGTTAAAACGATCTCCTTCACCCTGATATACTGACAGTGTTTTTCACCGAAAGGTTTACAGCTCTGTGCGTTTCATACCATTAGCTGATCCGGCCTGAATATTTGTAATCATAAAAAAAGCGCATGCCACAGTTATTACATTACATGTAGGTATGATAAATATTACCGGAACAACTGAAACCCCAATACTATTCATGGCAATAATTTTGGCGGTCAGGGCGGTCATCAATAGTGAAAGAAATCCCAGATAAATGGTTGAGTAGATATACCCCAATCTTTTTTTTTCTGAAGAGCATAAATCCAATCACAAAACTAATCGGTAATAATACGCCAAGATCGAACCCCTGCACAATCAAGGTTGTGAAATGGTTCAGTTCCACCGGGTAAATAGAGCCCTCGATTAAGGGTTGCACCACAATACCCAACCAAAGAAAGGCGATGGATATTGCATTAAACATTAAAAAGACTCCGACAGCTTTCGCAGGCGTCTTTTCAGAAAAATGAAAGGTATCCGAAAACTCCAATGCTCTTGCTGAGATACATACACCAAAAAATGACAACCCCAGAAGCGCAACATAACACAAAAACATAAAATTGTACATGGCCATGGCGGTATAAAAAAGGTATGTTACTAAAAAATAGCCCAGCACCCCGCTGAGAAGAAATAATGATCGGATGGATTTTTTCCGATATCCAATGAGAGACAGCAATAAAAGCGGAATGGCAATAAACAGGGTAACATAATCCTGGCCAATGCCCTGCACTGCTACATCCACGGGCATATGACGGTAAAGACCTTTGCCAAAGATCATCACATCGTGACCCCGAATGGAGTGATACACAAATGAACCACCCCCGCCATGGTAAAATATACCAATGGATGCTGCAACACCAGACAGTAGAGCAATACACATACCAATAATCGACACGTATTTTTTTCCTTCATATCACACTCCTTTTCTTTTCAAAAAACAATATGAAAGCCACTATTTTAAAACCAGACTCTGCCAAGCCATATATTCAATTAAACTATCTCCCGCGCCGTCCACTACGATTCAGTATGCCTCTGAAAAGCCATGTCAATTGCCCCCGAAACTACAATCAATCCATAATCATTCCCCGGTGCATCAGGAAATACATAAAAACCTTTTACGCCAATTCCAATGCATCCCAAAGCCCTGGACAATTGATGTGTAGAGCTTCTGATAAATAAAATAATTCCAGACATATTCTCCGGCATATCCGGATTGCTAAAAAGCGGTTCAAAACCGTGGTAGAGTGTGCTGCTTCATACACCAACGCGTCAATCCCGGAAAATTCCTGCACTTGATGTATCCACCCAGAAATATATTCCTGGAGCCTGGTCGCAATATGTTCTTTGCTTTTCAATTGTATAGGAAAATGCTGTGTCTCAGTATCTATATACATCTCAAATAAATCGGCATTTCTGCCTGCTTAAAAAAGCGCTCACGGAATAATCGTCCGTTCCGTGTATTCTCACTGGAATGGACGAAGGCATTCCAAGCGTTTTTCTTGTCTATTCCGGCTTTACGCAGCGTTGCATGAAAACTTCTGCCACATGCTTCCCCGGGTGAACACAGGGTTCACCCCCACGATCCGTTTTTATTTGGCCCAATACGGGAAATTTCCGCCGGGGTTAATTGGTAAAGAAATCGAAAATATTCCCCAGGGTGGATGTTGATCCCTTGTAGAACTCAGTATAACTGCAGTTGTTACAGGTCAGGGTGGTAAATTTTTTATTCTGAACATCAAAAATCTTTGAAAAACCGCCCCCGGTAGCTCTCATTTCATCCTGTTTACACGAAGTATGTCCGCATTTCACACATTTCCATTCCATACTGTTCTCCTTTACTAAACCGGTATATTTCTCATTCACTATTCAAAGCCCGCACATCACGGCTCTGCGAAGAAACCCCCTATCCCGTACTTCATACGGAGACCATCCGTAGATACAGAGCTTATATCCAGGCCGGCTGAAACCATCCTTACCCCTCCTCTCACTAAAATATGTAAGGTAAATATCCTCTGAGGCAGAAAAATATGCATATTCCTTCATCCATCTCAAATTTTCAGCTTTGGAGGAATGTCCTCCCCCCGTTTCTGCCCAATCGGTCTGAAAAATAAAACCTGCTCATTCAGGCGATATAATGACAAAAGGGCGGTAAAAAAACTATATTTGAGAATACAGCAGTTTGTACCAGAGAATGATATGAAACTTTTTTTTATGGCAGCACTCATTGCTATTCCCGCAGTTTTTACACAAAAGGTATGTGCAGATTCTCCCCTGACATCAACACCGTTCCATACTGCCTATGATGATCTTAAGATTGTCCAAAAAGCCGCAAAAACTTCGGGAACCCTCACTATGGAATTGATGAACTTTCTTACAAAAAGCACCCAGCCCGTTGACGTAAAAATTGCTGTGATAAGCCAATTGGGATGGGATACAGAAGGCACAAATAATGCGGATATTTTTATGGAATACCTGAAAGACACCGATCAATATGACTCCCGTGCCGATTTTTTAGAGCAAGCCAGTGGGGAGCTGATTATCTGCATGGCCTACCTGCAGGCCTTAGACAATTATTTTGAAGTGAACCAGGCGCGCATGTATGCCAAAACAGCACAGGCAAAGAATGAAACCAGTTATACCATTGCCATAATAGGTGCCCTTATAGAAGCACAGAAAGCACGGGACTCCGATTGGGGTGAGGTGTATCGCCTCACCAATGCCGTTCGTACCAATACATCATTACACAGGGATATGAGACAGGATGCAATTGATATAATTTTTGAATACACCGATCTGTACAGGAATTAATGAAAAACCCGCGGCACAGGTACACAATGAAGCATATTCTCTTCATACTTTTCCCCATCATTCTCTGCATGGGATGTGCAGGAAAAGGCGGGCCCCAATCCGCTTCAGTAATACCACCCCTGGGCGAAAATGACTATTTCCCTGACACCATCCCTGAAAGAAACGATCCGGATTCCCTTGACCTCTCACGGCACCAGCTTTTTATAGATACCACGGGGGATTCAGAATACTTTGCAGCCATACAAAATTGGGAAGTATCCGATCTGAACACACAATTCATACATACCTCACTCCAGGCAATGAAACAGGGCTCTCACATACAGAAAATTGATCTCAGAGATTTTCCCACTCATTTTGTCACCCTCAGAAAATTCAACGGAGAATTTGTCCTCTATAACAGGTGTGATGGGGTTGATCCAAGACTGGAACTCCGGGATACCGCCGTTGTATTTCACGGTATTTTCGAATCCCTGGCTGTACCCATTATGAAATGCAGTACCCGCACCGAAAATACACTCACCCTGGAAGTGAAAACATCCGGGCCTCACCAGGGGAAAAAGCGCACAGTTTTGACCATAGACCACCGGGAAGATTTTGTGTACAGGATAACCATAAAAACCCCTGCGGAAACAACTCGGGAATATATGACCACCAGGGACGCCGCAAAGCATTTTGATATGCTTGTCAATCATTGCCCCGCAATGAAAAGACATGAATTTGACGGTTTTGACCGTGAAGAGCAGTAAAATATGTCACGCATAAAAATGCGACGGTACAGGGTAAAAACAGGACAGGCCCTCCGGGAAAAAATTCGTCCTTTTCAGGTTTGGAGATGACAGGGCGAAAAAAGGGAGCCTGCACTTTTTTCACTCACCTCAGCCATACATCTGCCTCCTGTAACAGGAATTTTCCGAAACTGAATATGTACACATTTCTTCAGGACCGGCGTTACCCGGAGCTCTTTCTTTAATATTGTGTAATATTTGAGAGAATCGGGTAACATCGAAAGAAAACGTATGCGAACATTCCGTATGCCTCAGATAGGGGAATCCATCGTTTTTTCTGATAATTCTGCAGGCCCTTGTTGCATGGCTTCGACGCAGACCATTCTGCTGCACATTTTTGCAGAACCGAAAACATCGTGCAAAATTCCCGCACTACTGTATACTCTTCAGGGAAGGGGAAAACAGATCTGCATTTCGTTCACACATACAACAGGAGGGGTATATGAATACTGCACACCATGAGGAAGACCGTTTTCAAACCATTCTGGAATGCAGCCGAATCGGCACCTGGGAGTGGAATATTCAGACCGGTGAGGTATCCTTCAATGACATATGGGCAGAGATTGTGGGCTATACCCGTGACGAATTGGCTCCCCTCAGCATTACCACCTGGGAAGACCGTGTCCATCCCCGGGATCTGGAAAAAACCCGCAGTCTCCTAAACCGTCATTTCTCCGGTGAAGATCCCTATTATGAGTGCGAATTCCGTATGAAACACAAAAACGGACAGTGGGTATGGATTCACAGCCGCGGCCGGGTTGTTTCATGGTCCCCTGACAAAAAGCCCCTGAAGATGTGTGGTACCCACGATGATATCACCAAAACAAAGAAGGTACAGGAAGAATTACGGCGTGAGCGTGAGCTTGCCGAGCGCATCATTGAAGATGGGCCCATCGCCATCACTCAGGTGAATCGTGACGGACAGATAGTGTTTGCAAATCATCATGCAGAATCTCTTTTGGGACTGAAAAAAGCACCTATGGGAGCAGTGCGCTACAATTCCCCTGACTGGCAAATAACCTCCGTTGACAACACTCCCTTTCCCGAGGAGGAATTACCCTTTTGCCGGATTATGTCCACCAAAAAACCGGTGTATGATGTTCGTCACGCCATAGTTTTGCCCCATGGCGAACGAAAGATACTCAGTATCAACGGAGCCCCCCTGCACGATGAAACGGGGCAGATAGAAAAAATTGTTTTTGCCATGCATGACATTACAGAGCGGGAGGAAAACAAAAAACAACTCACACAGATAGAATGGATGCTTTCAGGAAGAAGGGAAGGGGAAAGGGAAAATCTGATACCGGAATACGGGGATCTGACACAACTGAACAAAGAGGGCCTCATTCTTTCCTCTCTTGGAAAGGAACAATTACGGGAAATCACCTCGGAGTATCTTGATCTCCTGGAAACCGCAACGGCAGTCTATGAGAAAAACGGTGATTACGCCATGGGCCTGTTTTCATCCAGCTGGTGTCGACTGATGGATTCTGCCTCACGCAAACTGTGTAAAACAGAGAGCAATGAAGAAGCTCTGGGGTGCGGAAAATGGCTCTGCCATGAATCCTGCTGGCACGATGCCGCGGTAAAATCAATTGAAAGCGGCGAACCCGTGGATATAAAATGCAACGGAGGAATTCGTCTGTATACCGTGCCCATACGCGTCAGAACGGAAATCATCGGTACCATAAGCTTCGGATACGGAACACCTCCGGATACGGATTCCGAATTACAGCACGTATCTGAACAGTATCAGATACCGCTGCAGGAATTGCGCGCTGCCCAAAGGGAGTACCAGGTTCGCCCGCAGTATATTATCGATTATGCAAAAAAGCGCATTACGATTTCAGCACGGCATATCGGAAATCTTGTGGAACACAAGCTGGCAGAACAAAAACGTATCGAAAGCGAGGCGCTTTTATCCCGCACGCAGGAGATTGCTCACGTCGGCAGCTGGCAGCTTGACCTGATAACGGACACTCTTGTGTGGTCCGATGAAGTATACCGGATTTTCGGCTGTACCCCCCGCCAATTCCCCGCTGACTATGGCACGTTTCTCTCATTCATACACCCGGAAGACCGGGCTGAGGTGGATGCAGCATATGGCCGTTCGGTGAAAGAGGGACGCGACAGGTACGAGATTGAACACCGGATAATCCGACAGGACACCAATGAAACGGGCCACGTATTTGAGCGGTGTATTCATATTCGCGATGATGCCGGCACAATCATCCGGTCAATAGGTATGATTCAGGATATCACTGAAGCTAAGAAAACCCAAAATGCCTTGGAGGACAGTGAAAAAAAGTTCAGGGCATTATTCGAAAAAGGGCCCATCGGAGTTGCCTACCATAAAATGCTCTATGATAAGACGGGACATGCCGTGGATTACCGATTTCTTGATGCAAACTCCAGCTATCTTACATTAACCGGAGTTGATCCACGCGGCAAATGTGCTACAGAGGCATTCCCGGGGATTGAGAATGATCCCTTTGACTGGATAGGAACATTTGGACGTGTGGCAAAAACCGGTGAGGAAATCCACTTTGAGCAATACCTGCAGTCAAATAACCGCTGGTATAATTGTGTTGCCTATCAGGTAAAAGAGGATTATTTTGTTGCGGCATTTATGGAAATTACGGAACGTAAAAAGGCTGAGCAGGCACTGCGGGAGCAACACGATTTTACGGAAAGCCTGATTGAGACTGCCCAGACAATTATCCTTGTGCTGGATAAACAGGGGCGCATTGTGCGCTTTAATCCCTATATGGAAACCCTCACGGGATATACCCTGGATGAAGTACAGGGCAAGGACTGGTTCAACACGTTTTTATCGCCCCGTGAGGAACTGGAACTCAAACCGCTCTTTAAAAAAGCTATAGATGATACACCAACCAGGGGAAATGTAAATCCCATTATCACAAAGAAGGGGACCACTGTTATTGTGGAGTGGTATGATAAACCCCTCACGGATAAGGACGGCACCACCGTGGGACTTTTGGCCATCGGCCATGATATTACGGAACAGAAAAAAGCAGAAGAAGCGCTCAGGGAAAGTGAAGCCAGATTCAGCGCCCTCTTTTCATCAATGACAGAAATGGTCGTTCTGCACGAGCTGATATATGACGACGAAGGTACACCGGTCAACTACCGCATCATCGACTGCAACAACGCCTTCACTGCCATTACGAAGATACCTCGGGAAAACGCAATTGGACAGTTGGCAACCAGGGTATACAACACCGATTCGGCCCCCTACCTGAGAGAATACGCCCATGTTGCCCGCACCGGCGAACCATACACCTTTGAAACATATTATCCTCCCCTGGACAAATATTTTTCCATTTCCGCAGTACAGCCGCAGAAAAATCAGTTTGCCACGGTAACCGCGGACATCACCGAGGCGAGAAAATCAGAAGATGCCATCGCCGCGGAAAAGGAACAGCTCGCCGTAACCCTGCGCAGCATTGGCGACGGTGTCATCACCACGGACACGGCAGGAAAAATCGTTTTAATGAACAAAATTGCCGAAAACCTCACCGGGTGGACACAGGAGGAAGCACGGGG
>JBNJEI010000070.1:0-9687 GCA_051745755.1 Fibrobacterota bacterium | reverse complement strand
GCGACCAGTATCACCTGTTTGTTCGTATCCGGTTTAATACGAAGAACTGACAAGACAATTACCCCCTGTTTTGGGTGTGCATACTCGTAATTACTGAAAGCTGTGATGGTAGATGTGGGCAGATTGTGTACGTAATTGTAAATACCACCACAGGTTTATATTCTGATAAAAATATAATACAGGTGGTGTGCAATATGTAACAAAATTTTTCCTGCACCGACGGGCTGCAATTCACCGCTGCAGTGCCCCGCTAACCTGTTCATTAATCTTCTGTGCGCAGGTTACGGCGGATGAAAAGGCCCACTGAAGATTGTATCCTCCAAGCTGTCCCGTTACATCGAGCACTTCCCCGGCAAAAAACAGCCCCGGTACCCGGCGGCTTTCAAGGTGGGGGGTGAGTTCATCCATGGTCACTCCGCCCCGGGTGACTTCCGCCCGGCGATAGCCCAAAACCCCGGCGGGAGAAAAGGTGTAGTTTTGCAGAAGGGAGAGGATTTCTCCATGCTCTTTTGCACAGCGGCGCAGGGGAATATCGGCCCCGCCTGTTTCCTGCAGAAATGCTTTAACAAAGCGTTTGGGCAGAGGCAAAGCCGTGCTTATGGTTCGGTTTCCGGCTTTCGCAATAAGGGTGGGCAGGTGTGTGTGTGGAAGAAAATTGATGTGGAGCGGCCCTTTTTCCCAGTAGAGGGAAGCATTCATTGCCGCCGGTCCCGTCAGTCCCCGGTGGGCGCAGAGAATATTTCCCGCAAAGGCGCGGTCATCAACGGTGATTTCTGCGTTCAGGGACAGTCCGCTCAGTGCGGTGAGCCATTTTTGCGGCGGCAAAAGGGTAAAGCCCGTCAGGGCCGGAGCCCGGGGGGTGGTGGTGTGGCCAAAGCGTTTCGCAATATCATATCCCGCAGATGATACTCCAAGCTGAGGATAGGAGAGGCCTCCCGAGGCAATAATCACATTCTGAGCGTGCAGGGTGCGTTTTTTGGTGATAATTGAAAAGGTATCTGAAGTGGTGATCTTTTCCACGCTTTCATTGGTAAACACGTGGGTGTGTGCAGTCTGTTTTTCAAAATAGGTGATAATCTCTTCGGCAGAGGAGAGAAAATACTGACCGGGAACCACGGCGTTTTTTTTTGTGAGTCTGCAGCCTGCCCGGGAAAGATCACGGCGCAATTGGTCCGGAGTATAGTTTTTCAGCACCCGGGCTACACCTGCCTGGTCTCCGCGAAAATGCCGGGGGGCAACAGCTTCGTTGGTAACATTGCATTTGCCGCCACCCGTGATGCGCAGTTTTTCACCGATTCGATGGTTGTGTTCGATAATCGCCGTGGAGCCCTGCAGATGTGCTGCCGCCATAAGCCCTGCGGCTCCGCCGCCGATAATTACCGTGGTATAAATCACTGTATATCCTTTCGCATATGCCCCTGTCCTGATCAGGGTAAAATATTTCCTTGAACCCGTCGCAGGGGAGAGACTATATTATATGGAGCGATTTTACGGGGATGGACTATGAAACTGCTGCACACCTCAGACTGGCATCTGGGCCGTATGCTCTACGGACAGAAACGCTATGATGAATTTGAGAAATTTCTTTCCTGGCTGACCGACCATCTTGCCCATGGGGGCTACGACGGAATCATTATTGCCGGTGATATTTTTGATACACCAACCCCGAGCAACCGTGCCCAGGAGCTGTACTACTCCTTTCTTGCAGAAATTTCACGTTTCTGCCGCCATATCATAATTATCGGCGGCAACCACGATTCTCCCACCTTTCTGGATGCGCCCTGTGCCCTTCTGCGCAGTCTGAATATTCATGTGGTGGGAGCTGCTCCGGCGCGTGTTGAGGATGAAATAATCACCCTGTATAACATAGACAATGTCCCCGAAGCGGTGGTGTGTGCCGTTCCCTATCTGCGGGATCGGGATATCCGTACCGCCGCTGCTGCAGGTGAGGATGATACGGAGCTGCTGCGCCGCCGGGCTGTGAGCGCCCATTATGAAGGGGTGATTGGCCGGGCAGAGGCGGTCAGGAAAAAAGCCGGACCCGCGGTTCCCCTTATTGTTACGGGACATCTTTTTACCGCCGGAGGAGCAACCGTTGACGGTGACGGTGTGCGGGAGCTCTACGTGGGAAGCCTTGACCGGGTTTCCGGGGATATTTTTCCCGATTCTGTGGATTATGTTGCCCTGGGCCATCTTCATGTTCCCCAGATGGTGCAGAAAAAAGAAACTGTGCGCTACAGCGGTTCGCCCCTGGCCATGGGGTTTAACGAAGCACAGCAAAAAAAACAGGTGCTGAGCCTTACCTTTATCCCGGGGGATTCACGGCCGCAGATTTCTCCGGTTTCGGTTCCCGTGTTTCAAAAACTTGTACGCATCAGGGGAGATCTTGACCATATACTGAATATCCTGAAAGAACTTCAGGAGGAAAAGAGCAACGCCTGGGTGGAAGTGGAGTATACGGGGGATGAGATTATCCATAATCTGCAGGATGAGATTGATGCGGTGTGTGCGGGAACACGACCCCGCATTATACGCATAAAAAACCGCACCTTTGTGCAGAGCATTATCCCCCCGGAGGAATCCGAAAGCCTTGAGGAGCTGAGCCCGGCGGATGTCTTTGAGAAATGCCTTGCAGAAAACGATATCTCTGAAAAACAGCAGACAATTTTGCGCCGGCACTATATGCAGGTGGTGCAGGATATTTGCGAAGAAGATACAAACAGGGAATAAACCATGAAGATTATGCAGATTACGGGAATAAACCTGAACTCCCTCTACGGAGAATGGACGGTTGATCTGACCCACCCGGCCTATGAATCCACGGGGATTTTTGCCATCACGGGCCCCACGGGGGCGGGAAAGTCCACCATTCTTGATGCCCTGTGTCTGGCACTTTACGGCAAAACCCCCCGTCTGGACAAAGTCTCGGCGGGACAAAACGATATTATGTCGCGTCACAGCGGTGAGTGCAGTGCCCGGGTTATTTTTGAAACACGGGAGGGGCGATATTGCGTCCATTGGTATCAAAAGCGTGCCCGCAAAAAAAGTGAAGGCAAGCTGCAGCCGCCCAAATGGGAATTATCTCAATTGCCGGATAAAACACTCCTTGAAGACTCCCTGCGGCATATGCCCGCCCGAATGGAGGAGATCACGGGCATGGATTTTCACCGTTTTACCCGTTCCATGCTTCTTGCCCAGGGGCGGTTTGACTCCTTTCTGCAGGCAGATGAGGGGGAGCGGTCGGAAATGCTTGAGCAGATTACAGGAACGGGCATTTATTCGGAGATATCCAAAAAAGTACATGAATACAACCGGCGTGAGCAGGAAAAACTGGCTCATTTGCGTGAGAGCACGGGGGAGCTGAAATTGCGTTCCAGGGAGGAAGTGCAGGAGGTGACGGACGCCATGGGGGAGGCGCAGAAAAAACACGGGGAGCTGCAAAAAGCCCACCGGGGGGATATTGCCCTGCGGGAGCGATGTCTTCATGTGGAGAACCTGCGCCGTGAGAAGGGGGAGCTCGAAAAAGAGCATGAAAATCACCGTGGGGAAGAAGAGGTTTTTGCTCCGCAGAGACAAAGGCTTGAAGCCGCCCGCCGTGCAGGCGATCTGGCGGGACGTTTTGAGCGGCTTTCGGGGGTACGAAAACAGCTGGAGCGGGAGAAAAAAAACTGTGCACAGTATGAAGAAGAACTTCCCGGGCGTATAGAGGCGCATACCCGGGCTGAGAAAAAACAACGGGATGCACAGAACCGGTTTGAGGCATTGCAACGGGAAGAGAAAACGGAGCGGGAGCTGTTTACGGCGGTTCGGGAGAAAGACCGGGATATTGCCGAGGTGGAAAAGGAGATACGGCGTCTGTTGGGTGAGTGTAGGGATATTGCTTCACAGGAAGAAGTACAACAAAAAAAACAGGCAGAAACACGCGGTGAATATGACCGGTTAAAAAAACGTGCCGCTGAGATCTCAGAATATTTTACCCGTCACGAGGTGGATAAAGAACTTCTTGAGACCTATGATACATTGGGAGCGGATTTATCACGTCTTGCAACTCTGAGGGATGACTGTGCCCGTGAAAAAGCGGAGGTTTCAAAAAAACAGGATACCCTTGAAAAATTTCGCAGGCAATACCGGCAGGTTCAGACTGATTTTGCCCGCGTAGAAAAAGATATGCAGGCTCTTGAGAAAACGGAAGAGGAAACAACAAAGGAGTATGAGGGGATACTAAAAGGGGTACGTCTTCGTGAGTATCGCAGTAAAAAAGAGCACCTTCTTGAGAAACGCAGTTATGAAGAAAAAATCCACAGTCTCCAAGAGGAACGGAAGAATCTCAGGGAAGGCCATTCCTGTCCTCTCTGTGGTTCCAAAGAACACCCCTTTGTGACACATTACCACAGCGATTTATCCCGTATAGAACAGGAGCTATCAGAGCTTTCCCGCCGGATTAAGAAGGCGGAACAAAAAGAGGCGGATCTGGAGAGTGTACGCCGGCAAAAAGAGGAGCACGGCAAAAAGTACGCCGATCATGATAAAAAACTGGCGGAAGTAACGGAGAGAGGCAAAAATCTCTCCCGGGATCTTGAAGAACAGCAAAGACGGGTTGATGATTTGCAAAAAAACTGCGATGATCTGGGCCGCGCTCTTTCACAGAAAATTGCTCCCTATGGTATGGTGTTTACTGAATATACTATAAAAGATATTTCACAGGGCTTGAAAAAACGGCGGGATACCTGGCAGAAGATGGAGACAGATGCCCGTGATGTTCAAAAGGAGCTGGAAAAACGAGATGAATCTCTCCGGGGTATCGCTGAGGTCTGTAAACGTTTGCAGGAAAAACATACAGGTCTTGCAGATGATCTTTCAAAACAACAGGGAATATGCAGGCAAATACAGGAAAAACGCCGTGAACTCTTTGGCTCAAAGGATGTGAAGGAAGAGGAACGAATTCTGGAACAACGGCTTCAGGATGCAGATACCATGCGGGAGAAGGCCCGTACACAGGCCGAGGAGGCATTGCGGGAGAAAAAAAGCTGTGAAGACAGTATTGACAAGGCAAAAAAACGGATTGCCGAACTTGAGAGGGATCGTATAAAGCTGGAGGAATCCTTTGCCGAAGCACGCCGTGCGGCGGGGTTTGAGGACGAAGAATCCTTTTGTGCTGCCCGTATGGAACGGGAGGAACGGGACAGGCTTGCGCAACGTGAAAAATATCTTGAGGAGAAAATGCTGCGTCTTACGGAGCATTTGAAGAAAGTAAGCGGTGAACTTTCAGAACTGGAGAAAAGTCGTGTTATTGAACCGGTTGAAAAAATAGAGGGGCGCCTCAAAGAACAACAGGCAAACCTGGAAAAGATACAAAAAGAGATCAGTGAGTGCGAGTATATCCTGCGCCAGGAGGAAGAAAAGAAGAAAAAACGTGCGGAAGCACAAGGGGAGATTGACCGCCAGGAAGAGGTGTGTGCCCAGTGGGGTGCGCTGCACAGTCTGATCGGGTCTGCGGACGGGAAAAAATTCCGTACCTTTGCCCAGTCCCTGACCTTTCGCACCATGGCGGCCCATGCAAACCGGGAGCTGAAGAAAATGAGCGACCGCTATATTCTTACCATGGGAAGCGGTGAAGCACTTAATCTCAGCGTGATTGATCAGTATCAGGGCGGGGAGATCCGTTCCACAAAAAACCTTTCCGGGGGAGAGTCCTTTCTGGTAAGTCTGTCACTGGCTCTTGGTCTCTCAAAAATGGCGGGAAATTCCGTACGGGTTGATTCACTTTTTCTTGATGAAGGATTTGGCACCCTTGATGAAGACTCCCTTGAAACAGCGGTAAATGCCCTGTCCCATCTCCATGAAGAGGGGAAGATAATCGGAGTTATCTCTCATGTGGCTGCTCTGAAGGACGGGATTGAGCCGCGTATTGAGATTGTGCCCGGTGTGGGCGGAAAAAGCCGGATTACCGGGCCGGGATGCAGCATGAGCGGAGATTCTAATTCCGGATAATTGTATAAAACCCCAAAAGTATCATAAAAAAACCAAAGCCCTTCTGCAGGGTACGGTGATTGATTCCCACGGCGATATGCCCGCCCAGCAGGCCCCCTGCTAAAAAACCGATACAGACTAATACCGCTGCCATAATATCCACATGTCCTGCTTTATAATAGGGATAGACCGCAAGGATTGTGGTGGGGGGAATCATCAGTGCCAGGGTGGTTGCCTGCGCCTGGTGCTGAGTAAATCCGAAGAAAAACAACAGGGCGGGTACAATAATTATTCCGCCGCCGATACCGAAGATACCGCTGATCACCCCCGTTGATACTCCGAGAATAAGAAAGCCCATGCTGGCAGGTTCCATACAAAACTGTCCTTTAAAACGTTTCTGATTACCATAAAATACATCTGAAAATCCCCATAACCCCAGGAAAATATATTTCTCACATATGTTCAGATGGACCGGTTCTGCTGTAATGGTGAGCAAAACGGCAGGAGGTGAGCCCTCCCGCCACTTGTATATTTACGGTGTATACATAAAAGGAATCTGCAGGCGTTCTGTGGTGCCGTCTTTTGTCAGGTCAAGTATGTAGAGTCCTGCGGGGAGATTTTTTCCGGCCAAAAAGAGGCGGTGCTGTCCCGGGGCACGCCCGCCGAAATCGTGCACCCGTCTTCCGCGTATATCAAAGAGGGAGAGCCGGCCGGCAACCGCAAGGGATACCTGCAGATTTTCACCCCGCACTGCAAAGGAGAGGGAGTTCTTCCCGAAGGAGTCCCTGTTTTTGTCGGCAATGGCCGTACCGGACCAGCCCACGCCGTGGAAAATAAGTTCGGCGATAGCGAGATCTCCCGTGGTGGGACTCTCATAGCGCGGATGAGGCGAAAGGGATATGGCGAATACGGAGTCAAGGGCAAGGGGTGAGGGGGTTTCCACCCATTCAGGCTGGGTGAAATCTCCCACGGCCACCGTGGTATCATTATATTCCTCCTGCGGGGGAAGCGGTATCCCGTATGTTGCACCTTCATCAGTAAGTGAGGGGTGGTCCAGACTCAGGGTGAGGCTGTCCGCGGAAGAATAGCGTATGGTGATATGGGAGAGATTGTGCAGAGAATTTTCAAATCCCGCAGAAAGACGTATCCAGGGCCAGGTCTGGTCATCGGGTTGCTCTGCAACGGTGTAGTTAAGGCCTGCATATCCATCTTGTACAATACTTTCCCCCGTATCGATTATTGATCCGTATTCATCAGCCTCTGCACTCCAGTCTGCATGATACAGCAGGGGGCCGGTCTGTGTATCGGGAGAAAAATGTGCTGTGAGGGAAGTGTTTTCATCCATGGTGATTTCTACGGGGTTTTTTGTTCCTGTACGTGCACCGCTCCACCGTGAGAAAATATGCTCAGCATCGGCTGCGGCCGTAAGAGAAACCGTTTCTCCCGCGGTGTATTCGTCCTTATGGGGGGCACGGATAATCTCGCCGTTTCCTGCGGCTGTTGTCGAAAGTGTGTAGGTATCATCGCCGTGATCTATGGAATCGGGGTCAATGGTGGAAATAATAAACTGATCAAAAAGGATATGCTCATCCTTTACAGGAGCCCACCTGGCATCACCGCCGCCGAAGAAGGTGGAGAAATAAAATTTATCGTTGGCAAAATGGTCGGCTCCCGCAGCACGGAACCGCAGAATGGAATCCAGGGCGGTGTCACCGTCAAGCCAGGAGGTAATGCGACCGTCGTGCTCTCCGGGGGTGTTCATGATGATACGGGTTTTGAGCTCGTGCCATTGTCCGGGTACAAGATATCGTCGGGTACTGCTCCAGTGGTGGTTTGGATAGGCCCAGAAGAGGTCTTCGCCGTAATCACCTGTTTTGTCCATATGATACATATACTGACACAGGGCCGGCTGAAAGAGGTTGTCCTCTCCGGCCTGACGGTCACGCCACATAATGCGTGCGGAAAACCCTTCTTCTCCGGTAACGTCATCTCCGCCGCTGGGGATTTCTCCTCCCGCAAGCCCCGGGAGCTTGCCTCCGCGTACCCAGTCAAAATCTTCGGGCAGCTGTATGTGGTAAGAAACCCAGAGGGTATCATAGAGTGAATCCAGGTCAAGTATCCATTGAGCACCACCGTCGCCGGGGCCGAACCCTCCTTCGGGGTAGGAGACGCGAAGAGCCTGTTCTCCCGATTCAATTTCCACTATTTCCACCCGTTCCTCCTCAATTCCGTTTGTCCAGGGAGGGGAATTCCAGGCGGTGCGCACCTGTTCTTCCGTGTAGACTCCCAGGGGCTCAGTGTTAAAATCCTCGCGGAAAACCACGTCCTGAGCAGTGATGATACTGCAGATGATGAACAGGTAAAAGAGCAGAAATTTCATGACAGGTCCTTTTTTGGTGTACATTGGATATTCTCAAATATACTCAATATATGTATAAAATCAACTTTTTTCCAGGATCAGCGTGTAAATTCCGGGGAAGACTGAATACAGGCAGGTGGTAGATACTGCAGTCCCAAAGACTGAGCTCGGTCGATACCGGGGAGAGCCTGGAAGGGCATAAAACCCTCGGGCTCAGCTTCTGTGATGATACTCTTAAGTATGGAACAGGCAGGTGCACTTATTGGTTTTTTTTCAGATTTTGGTAAACGGTGTTGAAGGGTGAGACGTAGGGTGACAGGAAAAAACAGGATGGGAAAATATTCCTTTGTGCCTGTGGAGAAGCTTCTCTCACTGGTTTTTGAAACAGGTTTTATTGAAATCCATTGAAACACATATCTGAGGTACTCTTCTCATAATATAAAACGTCAATTTAAAAAAACATTGAAGATCCGGCTCCATTTGAAACAGATTGTCTTCTATGCATGCCGCATATGTTTTTGATATGTCCTTTTTATATACAGAGCAAACCGGGAGGCATTTATAAAATACGCGGTGTACAATATTTCTATTTGATAGGGAATACATACTGATGATATATTGTGTATTGTGATTACTGCGGTATGTGATGGAATATGGAAATAAAGGAACATACAGAAATAACGGTTCGGGAAAAAACAGCAGCTCTTTTGGCATTATTCCGCTTTGAGCTGCCGTTTTTTGCCGGCATATGTGTTATTGTTGGTGAAATGATGGCATTAGGCTTCATGCCTCCGGTAAAGGAGGCATTATTAGGTTTTCTAAGTGTTTTTTTAATCTCTGCGAATGCCCTTATTCTCAACGACTGCTTCGACCTTGCATCTGATACAGTTAACAGGCCTGATCGTCCCCTGCCATCGGGTATAGTGAAACCCAATGAAGCCCTCATTCTATCCATAATTATTTCGCTTCTGGGTTTTGCAACAAGCCTTGTGGTAAGTATTGAGTTACTGCTGTTGGCGATGTGTCTGTGGCTTGTTGGTTTTTTATATAATTGGCGTCTTAAGCGAACCGGTTTATGGGGAAATCTGATGGTCAGCTTTTCAGTAGGTATGACATTTATGTATGGCGCATGTGCTGTAGGAAACCCCTATGAAATCCTTGTTTGGTTTTTTTGCATACTGGCTTTTTTTATCAATTTGGCAGAAGAAATTGCAGCTGATGCAATGGACTTTGAAGGTGATCAGGTTGCAGGGTCAAAATCAATAGCGATTGTATATGGACAAAAAAGAGCGTTACAAATCAGCGGGACACTGTTTGGAGGCGTTATTGTTCTGAGTTTCATTCCGTTTATATTCAAT
>JBNJEI010000069.1:0-9981 GCA_051745755.1 Fibrobacterota bacterium | reverse complement strand
TTTGAAATTTTCTCAGCATATATTCCACCTGATCCTTGCCGATGATGGGAACGTAATGTTCTGTCCAGATGCGACGGGCGAGGCGTGCTGTTTCGTGAATCTCCGGTGTTGTTTCTACGGGGATGAGGTGAGTCATGGCGTGTATTCACTCCTCTTATTTGTGTTGAAAACTATTTCGGATTGATATGTTTGTCCCGCCTCAGATCTGATGTTCCTGATACCATACCTGCAGAAACGGACAGTGCGGTCATTTCTGCTCCATATATAAAATATAACTTCAGTATATTTCAGGATGGAAACATTTGAAATGATCCGTTCCCGCTGCCCTAAATAATGGCATAGTGTGGAGTTTTGTGAGTCCTGGTGAAGGGCTGCCGGTATGTTCTGTACTGAACTGAGAGGAGCTTACACGCCGGGATTATGGGACAGCAGCCGGTTCAGGGCTGCCTGATCAAATCCTTTTAGTATAAGCCAAAATGCCATGACCATTTCCTGCAGAGCCAATATCATTTGTAGATAAAACCCAATACCCGTATCCATTTGAAAAAAATGCAGCACCACATACCCCAGATAGGGAATTACGCCGATCAACCCCCAGATGCTTAACCAGCGGGGCAGTAACCGGGTACGGTAGAATGAAATATACAAACATGATGCGCCCAGAAGAAACATGGTGGTACCCACCGGTCCGAGAAGATCCTGAAACTGATACACCACATTGCCCAGGGACTGCAATACGTCAGAATCAGAACCCGTGGCAGAATATTCCGTGCCGAGAGCGAATAATATGAGAATACTGAGTGTTGTTATAAAATACCAGGTTCCTTCCAGGGCTCCGCGGAAGAGCACCATCCCCATGGCAAGTTCTTCGCTGTCCTTTCGAAAGAGGGGATATAAAAAAACCGTCATGGCCGCCAATGAAATCCCCATTAAGAGAATTAAAAAAGCTCCGCCCAAAAGCCCCGACGGATTTTGCGCAACCAGGTGCAATATATTTTCTCCCGAAAGCGGCTTTGTTTTGACAATCGAAGAAATAACTTCTCCGCCAATAATTGTGCTGCCGATACCGAAGGCTGTACCCAAAAAGTACAGTATCCCGGCCATCACGGCATTCATTCTGTAGGTGTTCATATACATTTACTCCTTTCGCATTGGCTCAGACGTGCTGAATCAATTATCCAAAAAAAGTCAGCATACTTATTTAAATATCTTCCGGCATTTTTTCCTGTGCGTTCCGCCCTTGAGGCACATACCCGCTGGTGGCTGTCTGTATGCTGATTATTTACAAAACATGGCTTCAAAACCGGGCATTGCAGAAATTTACTGCAGTAATTCTGCTTTTTCAACAAGGGTCAGAAATTCTTTTCTGTAGCCTTCAGAATCCCTGCCGAGTGCTTCCCGGGCCAATTCCTTTATACCGGGATAATCTGCGGTTCCCCTGTGTTCCGAATCCCGCAAAAGCATTCCAAAACCGGCAACGGCACAGGCAAAGCGAAAATCGTCAGATGTGTCATCAAACTCCACAGATGAATCAATTATGGGGCTTTCAATACGATTGCTCACGCTGTCATCGGGATATTTGTACCGAAGTTTTAAAAAACCGAACTCTCCCTGACTGCTATCCGCAATATTTACCCGGGTTTCCAGGTAGCGCGAAGAAACATTGGTTTGAGCTGAGGTATCTGATGGTACAATCTCATAAAGTGCAGTAACCGTATGGCCTGCACCAAGTTCGCCGGCATCTTTTTCATCGTCATCGAAATCCTCTGTGCGTAAGATTCTGTTTTCATATCCAATCAAACGATAGGATTCTACATGCAGAGGATTAAATGCAATTTGAATCTTCACATCCTTTGCAATTGTATGCAGGGTTCCGCCGATTTCATGTACCAGAACCTTTTTTGCCTCAAGGATGTTGTCAATGTATGCGTAATTGCCGTTTCCTGTGTTTGAAAGGTTTTCCATTTTGGAATCCTTGTAGTTGCCGTCACCAAATCCCAAAACGGTAAGAAATACTCCTCTGTTTCTCTTTTCTTCTATCAACCGAAGTAATTCGCCGTCACTTGAAATACCAACGTTGAAATCTCCGTCTGTTGCCAGAATGACTCGGTTTGTGCCGTTTTCAACAAGATTTTCTTCTGCAATTTTGTAGGCCAGATTGATACCGTCACCGCCTGCAGTTGAGCCTCCCGCCTGTAATTGATTCAAGGCAGAGAGAATTGTTCCTTTTTCATTTCCTGCTGTTGGAGGCAATACTTGCCCCGCTGCTCCGGCATACACCACAATGGATACTTTATCCTGCGGTCTGAGTTGATCAACTAAGAGCCTGAACGCTTTTTTCAGCAGGGGGAGTTTATTGTATGAATTCATGGAGCCGGATACATCAAGAAGAAACACAAGGTTGACCGGGGCTAAGCTGTCCATCTCAATGTCCCGTGCCTGCATTCCAATTTTTAAAATAGAATTTTCACTATTCCAGGGGCATTCGGAACGTTCCGTATGAAAGGAAAAGGGAATGCTGTCTTCGGGGGAAGGGTAGTGGTAATTGAAATAGTTGATAAACTCTTCTATGCGTACCGCATCAGCCGGGGGAAGCCGGTTTCCCGTAATAAATCTTCTGGCATTTGCATATGAAGCACCGTCAACATCAATGGAAAATGTTGAGATTGGGTTTTCCATACACTCCAAAAAAGGATTTTCATATATTCTGTCATACTCTTCCGTAGTATGCTGTATCGCGGACGTGGATTCCGTATGTACGGTATAGATATGTGGCTGTGTGTGTTTCCTTTCGGTTGAGGTTGTGGAACGTCTGCTTCCCATCAACCCACTTAATGTGAGGTTTTGCTCCTTCGCGGTGGGAATGGGCGGATTATCCATATACCCCTGTACCGTAATATTCCCGAAGGTGTATGCTTTCGAAGAATCCCGTTCCTGCTCTTGGGGATCACGGTCCGGTGTGACTGCTGTTTTTTGTTGCGGTGCACATGCTGAAATAATAATCACAGAAAGTATCACAACGTACGATGTTACTGTCTTCATAGGCTGTTTCTCCTGAGTTGGGTTTAGGGTGTTACATATGTTTTAAACATCTGTCCCGAAAGAAAGTGTTTCTATTCATTATACTATTATAATGCGTACTGCTTTATTCGTGAGAGTACGCGGGTGTATTTTCTTTTCTGAAAAGAATCTGTGTTGAATCATGAGTGTGATCCTCCGTTTTTTAACTGCTGTGTATAACACAAATATATACATTGTACAGAGGTGTATGAAAAAAAATTACCTGTCCTTTCCTCACAGGAGAGGGGATACTCACATCATTCGGTTTTGAAAAATCCAGTTGCGTGCGCCGCTATGCTGACCACCGCAGGAGAACTGTAATCTACGCGACCTTTGAATCTGCGCTGAGAGCCGTAACGGTGATGAGTATCACCCCCATGCCAAGTATCTGCAGAGCCGTAAGGCTTTCGTTCAGGAGAGCAACACCAAAGAGGGATGCCGTAACAGGTTCAACCATTGCTGCTATTGATGCCACGGCCGGGGTGGTATGGTTCAGTCCGATAATATACAGAATAAATGAAACCCCTGCCCCAAAAACACCCAATACCGCAAAGAGTGGCCATTGGGGTGTGCTCAGAACTGTTATTGCCTGGTGAGTATCCGTGGGCAGGATAAGTATTGCGACAAGTACGCCAAAGGCTATGGAGAGAATCGCCTGGGGAGTGGCGTGGGGTGTTGCATATTTGAAACCGAAGATAAACAGGGCGTAGGAGAGCCCGGAAAGCAGTCCGGCGCCGACGCCGAGAGCGGTCACGTTTTCGGCAGTAATATCGTAGGCCCTGGTGAGCAGCACAATACCAATCATCACAAGGACAATGGCGGCTAACTTTTGTCGAGTGGGTCTTTCAAGTTTCAGAACAAAGGATATGATATACACAAAGACCGGCGCACAATACATCAGAGGAGCAGCAACGGCCACACTTCCCTCGGCAATACTCACGAAATAGAATGTGAAATTACCTGCCACGCCGAGGCCGGCAAGTGCCGACCATATCCATACCCGGGGCCGGTGTAATCCGCTGCGGCGGGGACACAGACCCAACCAGATGAGGACAAAAAGCAGTCCGATTGCACCACGGTAGAATGCAACCACAAAGGCGTCCCAGCCGTGGGCCATAAGTATTCCCGCGATTCCGCCGGACAGCCCCCAAAAAAGTGCCGCCACTACTACCAGAACCGTACTGCCCTTTGCCACAATGTCTCCTTTTTCAGGGTGATGCTGCTTTTACGGGGGCTGCTTTATCCCCACATCTTTCATATTTAAAATGCTTCAAACCCAAAATATATCAATACAAAAAAAACATGTTTTTTTGAACAACAGGAGTGAAATACGCCGTTTCCTTCAGTACGGGCGCTGGTGTGGTATGTCTATAGAGATGCAGGGCATATGTACTCAGTGCTGAGGTTTTGGAGGGACCCCGGAAAGGGGCGTATCTGTAGCCGTATCCCCGGGGTGAGCGTCTAAGGCAGGGAGTATCAGAAAATACTCCATTACATATCTTGAAAACCGCGCCCCGAAGCAGGAGTATCGGTAAATTGCCGTGGGTATTCTCTGATCTTCGGATAATCGGGATACCCGGTTGTGATGATACCTCGAATTCTGCCATAATTTTCTTCAGAACGTAGCCCCGAGCATGCTATATTGTGCTGGTGTATCGATACTGCACAGATGCCGAAACATGTCCCCGTTTTTTTAATTTTTGGATGAACTGTGCATATCCGGAATATCCGATCAAAGGGATTTTTCACCAGGGGTGGTGAAGGGTACAGATAACAAGGGGTTTGGGATAGTGGAGCAGTTGCATGCAGTTGTATGGGGATGGGTGTTTAAAAAAGAAAATATAAGGAGAGTGTTCCAAGAATATACAGCACCAGCAGCAAGGCACTTTCCCATCCGATATTGGCAATTCCCTTACGTTGTCTGTACAATAATCCCAGTATCAGTATGCTTGTCATAAGCAGTGTCAGGGCCACGATAAAGGTCTGTTCCTGTGTTATATTATGATAAATACTTCCCCTTTGATACGCCATATCGGAAAATGCTGCAAAAAGCACATCAAAGGAATTACCTCCGATAATATTTCCCACGGCCAGGGTTACTGCTCCCTTCCGTACAGCTGCCAGGGACACAATCAGTTCCGGAAGTGATGTTGCCACCGCAGTAAATAATGTTCCCACAAAACTCTCACTTAATACAGTGGTATTGGCAATGGCGATACCCGATATACCCACGGCATATCCGGCGCCGCCCACAAGGATTGATAAAAGTACAAAGGTGGTAATCAGCCGGTGCAGCTTTGTGTGTTTGACCGTATCTTCATCGGGTATATCTTTAACGGTTGAAATGGTGGTAATGGCTTTCCACATGGGGTTATCCTTTGCCAGGGCGGTCATTTTTGTGCCGCCCAGATACGCTGCCAGTATGATATACGAAACGGGGTGAATATTCCACAGGGTAATATCCGGACTTACCATGCCGAGAATAACCATGGTAAGCAATCCCATAAGGAGTACTCCCTGCATAATATTCGTCAGTGAGGCCGAGGCATGTTCCAGGTTGATTTTACGATATGAGATATCGGCAATGGAAAGAAAGACTGTCTGTGCGGCAATACCTCCTATGGCATTGCTTATGGCTAACTGCGGGTGATTCGTATATGCTGCGGAAACAGAGGTGATTATACCGGCAATGGATGTTACGCCACCCAAAAAAACAGCTCCCACAAGTGCTTCCCCCAGGCCGGTTTTATCCGCAAGCTTATCGGCATACTCTGTTAAGGCGGTGCCCGCGAGTATAATAACCAGGGTGGCTGCAGCAAAAATAATAATTGCTGTGCTTAAACTCATAGTTCACCTGTACAAAGGAGTATTGAATTACTGCATAAACTGCCTACCCCCGTGCCTGCATATTCAATAAGCAGCAAAACACCTGTTTTATGGGCGGCGTATTCTTTCCCTGGGCCGTGTATCACATCTTTTTTGGATTTGTTCAGTAGCAGGGGCATGGGGTACCCTTTTTGTGTATAGGCATACTCATAAATAATTTGAAACCGGGATAAAAAGCAAACACAAAAGCAAAAATCTGCATCGTGTATTCCGCAGTTTCCAGAGCCCTCCATTCTGAAGGACATTGCACTGAAGGTATAGGCCATGGAGATACGCGCACCCCGGTATTCCTGTGCTCACCGGGCTGCGGTTTTCAGCCCCGGGGCTACTCCGTGCTGAGTTTACCCTTGAGCAACTGGGCATTTATCGCGACAATAACCGTACTCAGACTCATCAGAACCGCTCCCAACGCGGGATTAATCAAAATTCCTGCACTATAGAGCACACCTGCAGCCACAGGTATGGCCAGCACATTATATCCCGTGGCCCAGACAAAATTCTGAATCATTTTTTTATGGGTTTCTTTTCCAAACAGCAACAGGGATACAATGTCCCGGGGGTTACTGTTCACCAGTATAATATCTGCGGTTTCCGCTGCAATATCGGTGCCGGAACCAACGGCTATACCCACATCGGCCGTTGCTAAAGCAGGAGCATCATTTATGCCGTCACCGGTCATGGCTACAAACTCTCCGTCCTGCTGAAACTCCTGGATCTTTTCAAGCTTGCCGTCGGGGAGAATCCCGGCAAAATATCCATCAAGGCCCAGCTCACTGCTCACGCTTTTTGCAGTGGTTTCATTGTCACCGGTCATCATGTAGAGCTTCAGTCCGTTGTTTTTCAATGTGGTCACCGCTTCATACGATTCCGGCCTGATTTCGTCTGCCAGGGCGATAAAACCGCCTAATTTTCCGTCGATCAACACAAAAACAACCGTTTCCGCATTGTTTGTGTAGACAGTGTCCGGTATTTCGATGTTTTCTTCCTGCAGGTAGCGGGGGCTGACTACATGTACTTTCTGATTTTCAACCGTTGCAGTGATTCCTTTGCCCGTAATTGCAGTACGGTTTTCTGATTCGGGTACTGTGATTTTTTCCTGTTTTATTTTATCCATAATGCCACCAGCCAGGGAGTGCTCTGATTGTGCTTCCAGGGCACCGGCAAAACGAAGTATTTCCGTATCATTGTATTTGCTGTTCAGTGCGCCAAAACGGGTTACCCCGAAATTCCCTTTTGTAAGTGTGCCTGTTTTGTCAAATACAAGCATGGTGATTTTTCCGGCGTTTTCAAAGGCGGTTCGGTTTCTGATGAGCAGTCCCTTTTGTGCAGAAATGGTGGTTGATATGGCAGCAACCAGGGGCACAGCGAGCCCAAGCGCATGGGGACAGGTGATGACCATAACGCTTGCCATGCGTTCCAGAGCAAAGACAAAGGGTTTGCCCAGCATCAGCCACGTTGAAAGGGTGCCTGCCCCCACGGTAAGCGCAATAATGGTCAGCCAAAAGGCAATTCTGTCAGCCAGGTGCTGCGTTTTAGATTTTTTTTCCTGTGCCGCGCGCACCATGTCGATAACCTTACTGAGATACGCTTCTTCGCCAACCTGCTGAACCATAACTTCTAATGAGCTGTTTCCGTTAATTGTGCCGGCGATAACGGGAGAATTCCTGTTCTTTTTTACGGGTTTTGATTCACCGGTGACCATGGATTCATTTACGGAACTTTCTCCCTTTGTAATGATTCCGTCAACGGGGATTTTTTCACCTGGATACACCACTGCCACATCATCTTTCTTTAGTTCTCCCACAGCAACATCACTGATATCTCCATCCCGTATGAGGTGCGCCCTGTTGGGCATCATTTCCACCAGCTTTTCCAGTGAACGGGACGCCCCCATGACGGATTTCATCTCGATCCAGTGTCCCAAAAGCATAACATCAATGAGTGTCGCCAGTTCCCAGAAGAATTTTTTTCCCTCCAGTCCGAATGTTGTGGCTGAACTATACCCGAAGGCTACTGTTATGGCTACTCCGATAAGGGTCATCATGCCGGGGCTTTTCTTTTGTATTTCATTTGCCAAGCCACTAAGAAAGGGCCATCCGCCGTAAAAGTATACAAAGGCGGACAGGGCAAAGAGTACAATGTCGGAATAGGTAAAGGCAAAACTGTATCCAATTATACCCTGCACCATTGGTGAAAGGACGAGTATCGGCAGGGTGGCGGTCAATGATACCCAAAACCGTCTGCGAAAATCCTTAATCATCATGGCGTGATGGTTATGTGTGTGGCCGTGATTGTGGGTATGATTTTTCATACAGCTCCTTTTCTATAAATCTTTTTTGCGTTTATCAAATTCCTCTTTGTCAATTTCTCCTTTTGCATAGCGCTCTTTTAAGATATCCAGGGGGCGTTTGGAGTGTCCTGAAAAGCGATTATGCATCCACCCCATTTGTAGAACAAAAAAAACTGCAGCGATAATAAAGATCGGGATAATTATCCAGCCCCAGCCCATTGCACAGCCGGATGCGTTCATTCCGTGAAACATAAGTAACCTCCGTTTTTATGTTTTACAACATTTAAAAATGCTGTACTAGTAATATATACACCTATAAATGAGGGAAGGTGTTTTGTACCAAAGTATCTGAGTTACTCAATCATAATTGTTGGAACGGGCGGTATGGGCCGTGCAGAACGTTGGCTTTTCTGTAGTGAGCGGGACATACTGAGATGCGCCACAGTAATTTTCCGCATATATCACAGGGGGTAAGAGGGGAGGATCAGCAATTATTGTTCCGGTGGGTTGTCCCACGGAAGTATAACAGCCCACTAACACTTTTCCGAGACACTCACAGACAGATTTTTTGGTAAATGTAATTGAATATGTGGTATATCTGATAATTGAGTTTATATTACTCTGTAAAGTCCTTTTCAGAATATGGTGGTATGAAAAGATTAATTTACATAAGCAAAGCTTCCCAAAACCTCTCCGGACAGGAGATTGAAAATATCGGCATGGTTGCACAGGAACACAATGCGAAATCTGATATAACCGGATTTTTAGTCTATATGAAAGGCCTTTTTTACCAAATACTGGAAGGGGATGAAGAACGAACCGATGCACTTTTTAAAAAAATCGGAGCCGACCCGCGCCACACAGATGTTATGTGCCTGAAAACTGAGAATCGCATAACTCATCGGCATTTTCCCAACTGGTCCATGAAGACCATCAACCTTGATACTGTTACCGATGATATTATGCTTCCTGTCAAAATGCTGCTTCAAACCGTTGTGGAGAGTCATTCCATTATACGGGAATATACACAACCATCTGTTATGAAGATAATTAACAGTGGGATAAACCCCCTTTCTGTTCAGCCTGAAAGATCCGAAAAAATAATTCTTTTTGGAGATGTTATTTCATATTCCACGTTAAGTGAAAAGCTTGAAATGACAGATGTTCTGCACATTATAAACACCTATTTTGAAATATGCAGCAGGATTATTTCAAAACGAAACGGGGAAATAAATAAATTTATTGGCGACAGTATTATGGCCTATTTTGATTATGGCTGCGCAGATGCTGCAATTGGGGCCTCTTTGGATATTTTGCAGGAGTTGGAGGTGTTACGCAGAGAGGTGCCTGAAAATTCCCCCCTGCAACTTCTCCATTCCGGATTTGGTCTGTCCCAGGGGATGGTAATAGAGGGAAATATGGGGTCACCCTATAAAATGGATTACACCATTGTTGGCGATGCCGTTAACATTGCCGCCCGTCTGGAATCCCTGACACGTACCTTGCGGCGCCCAGTAATCATTTCCGATTCGGTAAAAAAACGCTCCCGGGGTAATTGGGGGTTTCATAGAGTCGGCGAGTACTATTTAAAGGGTAAACAGAATATCAGCGTGGTCTATGCCGTGGAACATTCCTGTACACGCTATTTTGTCGGCAAGGAAGAATTGCTGCATCGTATTAATGGCTTTCACACTACACAGGAATAATTTTTCCTTAGAAAGCAGTTTCCCATGGAAGTGTATTTT
>JBNJEI010000068.1:0-10353 GCA_051745755.1 Fibrobacterota bacterium | reverse complement strand
GTGCATCTACTTCCGTGGAAACCCGGCCTTCAATAAGAGAGAGAATTTCGCACCCGAAATTGACAGCCATTTTGTCAAAGATCAAATCCAGGTCGCCGCGGTTTTTCTGAGCAAACTCAACGGCATCCTTTACAAGGCCCTGGTAGGCAGAAAGCTGGGCCGCCTTAAGGAGCAGACTGGGGTTAGTGGTGGCGTCCGTGGGACGATGTTTTCGAATTTCTTCAATCTCACCTGTATCGGCAACAACGGTGGTCATGGATCGCAATTTTTCCAACTGGTTCATACAACACTCCATTCAGATATTCTGTTAAAAATAGTTTATGGATTATTTTCAGAACTCATACAAAAAATATAATCATGTCTTCCCGCATGACAGTCCCCTGTCCTGCCGGTGTTTTCCGGCAGGAATCAGAAACCAGGGATAATATGCGGATTTATGACAGAGGGGCTCAGCCCACCATCATATGGATACTGTTTTCAAAGCTCTCTATCTTCTTATCCACGATACTTTTGAGAGTTCCCAGGGGAAGCCCTGTTTCAAAGGTTGATATATAAAATTTAATCTTCGGTTCGGTACCCGACGGCCGGGCGGTAATTATGGTCTCGTCCTTGAGGCGGTATTGAATAACATTGGACGACGGGAGATCTATGGATTGGGTTTTTGTGTCCGTGTTCAGATCGTGAACGGTACCGTTTTTGTAATCCCGCACTTCAGATACCATGATACCCGCAATTTTATGCGGAACGTCTTCGCGCAGTTCCTTCATAATATTTTCCATTTTTTCCGTTCCCGCCTTGCCTGCAAACTCTTTGTTGATAAGGAATTCTTTATAATAGCCGTGCTCTTCCCATATCTCCTCCAGGCGGGTAAGCAGGGTTTTCCCCCGGTTCCTCAGATACAGGGCCATTTCGGCGGTCATGGTTGCTGCGGATACCGCATCCTTATCGCGCACAGCAGTCCCCACAAGGTACCCGTAGCTTTCTTCTCCGCCGAAGAGGTATTGGTAGCCATCCGGCCCTTCTTCAAACTCCTTAATCTTCTGTCCGATGTATTTAAATCCCGTTAAGACATCAAAGCTGGTTACGCCGTATGACTGCGCAACCTTTCTCTGGAGCTCGGAGGTAACAATGGTTTTTACAAAGGCTGGTTTTTCGGGCATGGTCCCCAGCTCTTTTCGTGTTGAGAAGATATAGTCGGCCAGAAGTACGCCGAGCTGATTTCCCGTGACAAGCTGAAATTCACCGGCCTCATCGGGAACGGCAATGCCAAGGCGGTCAGCATCGGGGTCGGTTGCCATAAGAAGGTCGGCGTTTTTTTTGCGGGCAAGAACACATCCCATTTCCAGCGCATCCGCTTCTTCCGGATTGGGTTTTTTTACCGTGGGGAAATCGCCGTCGGGCTCTTTTTGTTCCTCCACAAATTCAACGGAAATTCCCATTTCCTTCAGGGCTCGTTCAACGGGCATTTTTCCTGCGCCGTGAAGTGGGGTATAGACAACGGTAAGGTCTCCGCCCTTTTCTTTTATGAGGTCCGGGCGCAGGGCGAGGGATTTTACCATTTCGATATACAGATCGTCAATTTCTGTATCTATGGATATAATGCGATCACTGTCATCCTGTGCGGAGGAGATGTCTTCGGCGGAATTTGCCAGGGAGACAATTTTTGCATCATGGGGGGCAGTGACCTGACAGCCGTCACTCCAATAGACCTTGTATCCGTTGTATTGGGGCGGGTTATGGCTTGCAGTCACCACGATGCCTGCGGTGGTTTTTAAATGCCGTACGGCAAAGGAGAGCTCCGGAACCGGGCGCAGGGAGGAAAACAGATAGACGGTAATGCCGTTTCCCGCCAGGGTTTTTGCTGCTTCACGGGCAAACAGGTCTGAGTGGTTTCGGCTGTCATAGGCAATGACCACGGATCCTGTTTCCGTGGTTTCGTTAATGTATTCTGCAAGTCCCTGTGTGGCTTTTTTTATGGTGTAGGGGTTGAGACGGTTGTATCCTCCGCCGATAATTCCGCGAAGCCCTCCCGTGCCGAATTCCAGGGTCTTATAGAACCGCTCATCCAGCTCCTCATAATTTTCCTCCGATATAAGGGCCTTTACTTCATCCCTGAAGAGGGCCACCTCTTCCTGCTGAACATATTTTTGCGCCGCCGCACGAATTGCCGCTGTATCCATAGTTACTCCTGTATAAATGAATTTTGCTCTATACTATCACTATCTGTAAAAATATTCAATGCACTTTTGTATAACAGAAAAATTATCTTCTCTGCCGGCATGGAAAAAAATGAGGATGGGATAATGGTACTGCCGTTACTGCGGCCGGGGCTGTAAAAAACAAAGCGGCGATGTGCATACCCGCTCCTTCTGTTCGGGGTTTCTGCGAAGAAAAACGGGGCGGGTATGTCTGCAGAATGGCGGCGAAATCTGTGATATACCGGCACAGAATGCCGCCGTTTGTCAGGTGCCGCTGTGGCTGATTTCAGGGCGGGGGTGTAAGGGGTCAAAAATTTTTCGGGGTGCAGGAGGGACAAAAGAGCGCAGCCTGCTCAGGGTCCGGCGTTGTTTTTCCTGATGTTGAGGACGGAAGGAATTGCGTCTATTCTTTTTTTATAATAAAAGTTGCACCACGGAATGAAAAACAACTATTTTCAAGCGGAAAATTATGGATATAAGGAGATAGCAAATGTTTTCAATCGTGGAACAGGCTGGGTTTCAGTATAAAGTCGCTGAGGGCGATGTCCTTGAAGTTCCGCTTATTGATGCAAATGAGGGTGATGAAATTGTTCTTGATAAGGTTTTGCTTCTGAATGACGGAGAAAAAACCGAAGTGGGAACTCCCCTTGTTGAAAAAGCAGCGGTAAAAGCGGAGGTTCTTGAACATGGCAAGGGAAAGAAGGTGCTTGTAATTAAAAGAAAACGCAGAAAAGATTACAAGAGAAAAAACGGGCACCGTCAGGATTTTACACGAATTAAAATTACATCAATAAACAGTTAATTTCGGAGAGTAGTAATGGCACATAAGAAAGGTCAGGGTAGTTCCAGTAACGGACGCGACAGTAATCCGAAGATGCTCGGAGTAAAGGCGTACGGTGGACAGACCGTTACGGCCGGCAGCATTATAATGCGCCAAAAGGGTACAAAGATTCATGCCGGTGATAATGTGGGAAGAGGGCGTGACAATACGCTTTTTGCCACGGCAGACGGAGTTGTTCAGTTTCGTACCAGAAAAAACAAAAGAAAATTTGTAAGCGTTTTTCCCTCCTGAGGGATACGGCGTATACGGATCTTTTAAGCCCTTTTTTTAAAGGGCTTTTTTACTATGAATCTTCCCTATAATACCTACGGGCGTTACTTGAAACACCGCTTCGGGAGACCTGTTGTAAAGGTTCCTCTCAATGCGGGGTTTTCCTGTCCAAATAAGGAATCCGGCCGGTCGGGCTGTACCTTTTGCGATACCCGGGCATTCAGTCCCGTAGCGCGCCAGGACCCCCAAAGGGTGGCGTCCTTTCTTACTGAACGGATAGCCCGTCTCTGTGAAAAGGCATCTCCCCGGCCGGGAATTATCGCCTATCTGCAGCCCAATACCAATACCTATGCGCCTTTGGAGGAGCTTGCCCTTCTCTATAAAACTCTTCTTGCACCACCCGATGTGGTGGGACTTGCTGTAGGCACCCGTCCGGATGCTCTTTCTGAAGAGGTTCTGGATCTTTTGGGTGAACTGGGAAAAACCGCAGCTGTTTCCCTTGAGCTCGGTCTGCAGAGTATGCACGATTCAACCCTGCGTGCGGTGCAGCGGGGGCATACGTATGACGATTTTGTGTGGGCCTGCAAAAACGCTGCATCCCGCGGTATTGAGGTAGTGGCTCATATTATCGCCGGTCTTCCGGGAGAGGAGGATGAGGATGTTATCAAAACAGTATCCGCGGTATCTGCTCTTCCCGTGCAGGGCATTAAGATTCACCAGTTGATGATAGTGAAAAATACCCCCATGGAAGAACTCTATCTTCGCGGTCAGGTGCGGCCCTATTCCCTGGAAAAATACGGAGAACTTCTTGTCAGTATGATCGGGCACTGTCGTTCTGATATAATTATTCACCGGATTATGGCCGATACCCCGCGGGATAACATGGATCTTCTGGCACCGCTGTGGAGCAAAGAAAAGAAAAAATCCCTTTCCTATCTTCAAAAACAACTTTGTGACAAACTTGTAAGACAGGGGATGTTTCTCTAATTATATTTATGATACGCTTTTTAAGGACAGAGTAATGACACAACGTACAAAAGAACGCATGATTTTCCTCTTTGTGGCAGCCGCTGCTTTTGCCTCCGACTATTCAACAAAACAGGCGGTGCTTGAGTTCCTCAGTCCCGGCGAAACCGTTCCGCTTCTGGGGGAGGTGCTCTCCCTGACTCTGGTTTTTAATCCCGGCGCTCTGTGGAGCATAGATCCCTCGGCTCTGATACCGTGGCTTTCATCCCGTACATTTTTTGTTGTTTTCGGAATACTGGCCCTGACAGTGCTGTTTTTCTTTGTCAGATCCCTGAGGCGTAAGGAACACCCCTTTCTTTTCTGGGGCAGTTCCTTTGTTATGGGCGGCGCCCTTGGAAATCTTACCGATCGGTTTATTCAGGACCAGGGGGTGGTTGATTTTATACGCTTTGATCTGGGTTTTGCTCCCTTTAACCCCTGGCCGATTTTTAATTTTGCCGATATCTGGCTTACCACGGGTATCATCTGCATGATTGTGGGGACAATCCGCGGTGAAGATGCTGATGGCAAAAAAAAGGCGGCGTAAAACATGGGGCATAATTTTATCATTGATGCGCGGGATGCAGAGGTTCGTCTGGATGTCTTTTTGTCCCAGCTTCTTTCGGAAATCTCCCGCACGAAGATTCAGCGGGCCATACAGACCGGTACGGTGTGTGTCAATCACGGCACGGTGAAAAAGAATTACATTCTTGCCGTGGGGGATGTGGTGTCGGTGTTGAATGAAGACCTGCTTACTCCGCCCCGGGAAGTTGCCGTGGAGCCCGAAGACATTCCGCTGGATGTGATATATGAAGATGAGGAATTGCTGGTGGTCAATAAGCCGGCGGGGATTGTGGTGCATCCGGGAAACGGAAACCCCGGCGGTACACTTCTGAACGGAATTTATCATCACCTTGCAGATCAGAAGGGGATCCCCCGGCTGATTCATCGTCTCGACAAGGATACAAGCGGTGTTCTGATGGCTGCCAAAAACGAAGGGGCTCACGAAAAAATGAGCACCCTCTTTATGGAGCGGAAGGTCTATAAGGGGTATCTTGGAATAACCCTCGGCAAATACCCCGATCGCACGGGTATCATCGAAGCTCCCCTGGGGCGGAGCAAATCAAGCCCTATTAAGCGTACTGTGCGAAGGGACGGCCGGTATGCCCGGACGGATTATACACTTTTGCGGTATCGGTGCGGCGTATCCGCCATGGCATTTCAGATCCATACGGGACGAACACACCAGATCCGGGTTCATTGCGCCTATGCGGGGTTTCCCATTCTCAATGATACGCTGTACCTCGGTGAGAAGCGGCGGGTAAAGCTTCTTGAGCCCATGGAGCGCCCCTTTGCCTACCGCATGTACTCAATATTTAAGCGGCAGGCCCTCCACGCGCGTCAGCTACAGTTTGCTTCACCCTTTACAGGCGTGAAAATGCGTTTTACCGCCCCCCTCCACGATGATTTTAAAAAAGCCTGCCATGCCCTTGAACTTAATGAGGGATGTACGGCAGGTACAATGGATACTGATGTATAACGGAAAGGTTGATTATAATGTTTAGAAATCCGGTATTGAGATATGTTTTTTTGTTTGTTGGTGCTGCGGCCCTGGTGCTGTTGGGAATATATGCCTATTACGGCGGTTATTCCACTGCTGAGTTTGAGCGCGAGCACCGTGAGGGGTTTTATATGGTGCCTGTTTCCGTGTCCGCCCGTGAACCCTACGAGATGGCCGGGCATCTTCTTGACTCCCTTATGGGGGATCTGCAGGAAGCCGGTATAGACAGCCTGTCTCCCGTGGTAAGCATCTATTATCCCGGTCCGGAAAATGAAGAGGGGATTTTTAACTATATGACGGGGTTTGTTATTTCCCCCGAAGATACAGGGGAGGTATCCTCCCCCTGGGAACCGGTCTTTGTTCCATCCTACAGCAGTTTGTCTTCCTACTGGGATTTCACGGGACATCTTTCACTTATTATCGGCCTGCAGAAAATGCATGAAGGTGTGGAGGACTACCTCAGTGAGGGAGAGCGGGAGCCTGTGCCCACCATCAGTATCCTTAATTACCGGGAAGAGTATCTGTATTACGGTCTTGCCCTGGGGGATGACGCTGATATCTTTTATAACCTGTGGGACAGCGTGCGCCGCAGGGGAGAATCGCAGGATGATACCTCTTCGACACAAAAAGACAGTGAAACCCCTGATATTCCCTCACAGGAATAGAATATGATCGGTGACTGCCGGAAATATCTCCACAAACTCCGTGCCCATCCCCTCGCTCTTGTCGGGGGAGGAATCCTTGCGGTTCTGTATGGAGTAATGATTCTGGCCGAGTTTTTTGCCCCCTTTCACTACACCGATGAGGAACGGCGTCACTCCTATGCGCCGCCCACGCGGCTGTATTTTTTTTCCGAAGAGGGGGAGTTTTCCCTTCGTCCTTTTTTTTATGATTATTCCTATGAATGGGATGAGTATCAGCGCCGTGTGTATGTGGAAGACCGCAGTACAAAGCATTATGTTGGCTTTTTTGTTCCCGCCGAACCCTATCGTCTTCTCGGATGTATTCCCATGAATGTTCGGTTTTTCGGCAGTACAGACCCGGAGGGGCGATTTTATCTTTTTGGTGCGGATCTGCGGGGGCGGGATCTTTTCAGCCGTATTATTTACGGCTCACGGGTCTCTTTGACCATCGGCTTTGTGGGCGTGTTTTTTTCAACCCTGATCGGGGTATTTCTCGGAGGAATATCAGGGTATGTGGGCGGCATGACCGACAGTGTTCTCATGCGTGTGTGCGAAATTGTAATGATGATTCCCGGGTTTTATCTTCTTTTGGGCCTGCGCATGATTTTTCCTGCGGGGATGTCCTCTGATCAGGTGTATTTTATGATCGTTTTTATTCTGAGTTTTATCGGCTGGGCGGGAATAGCCCGGGTTATCAGGGGGATGACAAAATCAATCCGCGAAGAGGAGTTTGTTCTTGCAGCGCAATCCCTTGGTCAGAGAAGCAGCATGATTATCTTTCGTCATATTATCCCCCAGACATTTTCTTATCTGGTGGTAACACTCACCATAACCATTCCCGCCTATATTATCTTTGAAAGCAGCCTCAGCTTTATCGGGCTTGGCATTGTTGACCCCCAGGTGAGCTGGGGAAGCCTCCTTTCTGCGGGGATGAATATACCCACAATCCGGATGCACCCCTGGATCCTTATTCCGGGTGTGTTTATTTTTGTGACAGTCATGGCATATAATTTTCTCGGAGACGGCCTGCGCGATATTCTCGATCCGGGAAATACCCACGGTGTTACATGAGAACTGCAACTCCCGAAAACCACAGCGAATATCTGCGGCGGCATAAGAAAAATTCTGAGGGGTATGTCACCGGGACAGTGTGCCTATGATTCATGTATGTATCACCCTGGGGCTTATTGCGGTATCGGCATTCTTTTCTGCTTCGGAGACCGCCCTTTTTTCCATTGAGCGCTATGCCGTGGCTGGGTTTTCGCGGGGTGATTTTCGGGACAGGGCTATTTACCGACTTTTGAACGCATCGGAAGAGACGCTGATTACCATACTCATTGTGAATCTCTTTGTAAATCTCTTTATTATCAATCAGGTTGAGTACCTGGTGTCCGTCTATGTGGGGGAATCTCTGCTGCTCTCCTTTGCGGCCGCCACGGGGGTACTCCTTGTTTTCGGGGAAATTCTGCCGAAAAACTGGGCCGTATCCCATTCCCGGTCCTATGCCCGTTTCTGTGCGCCTCTGCTGGATTTTTTCCGCACATCGCTCACATTGATTGTCCGTATATTCCAGCGGATAAATCAAAAGCTTCTCTATTTTAACAGCAGTTATATTTTGCGCAGCCCCGCTCCCTTTGTGACGGACCACGAGTATCTTTCTGCCCTGCAGAGAAGCAGGGAAAAATCGGAGCTGTCTTCCCACAGCTACGATTTTATGCGGCGGTTTATGCAGGTCTGCAGTCGTCCGGTATCGGTGTGTGCCCTCCACCGCTTCAGGGTAAAAGACATACCCGATCTTCAGGTGGAAGCTGTCTTTGGCAGGATTGCTCCGCAAAAAATAAGGTATCGTGAACAGGATATTTCCGCGCACTGGTTTTCCCTGCACCGGCGCATCGGGGAGCTGTTGGATTTTTTTAAGGAACAGAGCTGTGATGCTGTTCTTGTCAACGATGAATACGGTGATTATTATGGTGTGTGCCGCCTGAAGGATATCCTTGAGTACTGGAAACAGCGGGAGGAGTCCCGTGCCTATTCGCCGGAATTTCCTGTGGTACTGTCCGGGAAGGATCATCTTGTGCTGTATGAAAAATATTTTCCTAAAAAAATGGTGCAGCGGTTTAGAAATGTGAAGACGGTTAACGGTGTTGTTACATCCTGGCTGGGATTTATTCCGCGCAGGGGATATGTCTTTGGGGTTGAATCATATATATTTGAGATTATACGTGCAAACCAACGATGCATCGAATCAATTCAAATAAGAAGGCGGTCTGTATGAATATTGTTATCAGTGCTGAAATAATCGGGTTGATTATTCTTTCGTCCCTGACCATTGTGGCGTATATGATTGCCATGAATGCAAACGGTATAACCCGTATTTCCCTTTCCTTCCTTATGGCGACAATTCTCCTGGGAGGAACTGTTTTTACGGTTGTTCAGTATGTGAATAACCCGGTTTCATCAGATGGCGCTGAGGTGAGCCGAGCTGAAGAGGCAGCCATGGAGCGTGAGCTGCTGGCCCAAAAGCTTCAGGAGGAGCGCCGGGAAATAGAAAAGGAAGAAGAGGAGGAGCAAAACAAGAAGATGGAGGAGCGGCGGCGTGAGGCCCGGCGCCTTATCTCCTTTATTTCAGATTGCGAATCCCTTGCCCGGGAGCTCAATACCATTCAGGTTGTAGACCGCAGCCGCAGTTATTCAGGTCTTGTGCAGCGTGCCCAAAACTATACCCGGCGGGTAAATTCCCTGCAGGAGCGCTTTCGGGATATCCAGGAGAATATGACCTATTTTGTGTCCATGGGGACGGACGTCCGCAAGGCGTTGGATGAAATGGAGCGGTCCGCCTCTTTTTTTCGGAGCTATTACACCGCTGATAATTCCTATGAGGAAGCGCAGCGGGAACAGATGCTGCGTAATTATTCCAACCGTGCCCGCATACAAATGGGACAGCTGAAACAGGTTTTGCAGGAAAGTCTGTAAAAGAGGCTTGACAAAAGCCCCGGTTATCTTTTATCTTACCGTGCTGTTATGGAAATATGTATAAAAAATATTCCCGCGGGAATCAGTGAATACCCTGCAACTCTCAGTTTTTCTCAAAAGAACTGTGATCTGGGTGGTATGGAACCGGGCCTTGCGTGCCGGGTTTCTGTGAGTCGGTTTCACGATGTGTATTACCTGACCCTCGTATATCAGGGGATAAAAAAACGGCACTGTGACCGATGCCTTGCGGAGTATGAATGCAGTGTGGAGGGCGAGTGTCGTTTCATTCTTGTTCCCGAGGGTGATACTGAGACACGCCCGGATGATGCCCATGATATGATTGTCTACGGGCCGGAAGATGAAACAGTGGAGATAGAGTCCTTTGTGTACAGCGACTTTATGGTGCAGGTTCCTGTTAAAGCCCTGTGTCGAACTGATTGTCCGGGGATTTCACTTCCACGGGAGTCCGAAACACCCCCGCAGGGGATTGATACGCGGTGGAAGCCGCTTTTGAAAATAAAAAAGAATACTAATCAACAGTAATGGAGATAACAGATTATGGCAGTACCAAAAAGAAGAATCTCACGGACGCGAAGAGATAAACGTCGTTCCCACGACTTCATTGGAGCATCCGCCCCGGCAAAATGCGGCAAGTGCGGAGAACCGAAGCTCTCTCATCGGGTTTGTCCCAATTGCGGTTTCTATAAGGGAAAAGAAGTAATTACCATCGACGAGTAAGGCGTGACGGCTTATACCATCGCCCTTGATATGCATGGAGGGGACCATGGCTTTCCTGCCATGGCCCAGACTGTGGTGGAGAGCCTTGATGCTCTTCCTCCCGCTGTACAGCTGATTCTCTGTGGTGAAGAGAAGCCTTTGCAT